>NZ_SUTM01000022.1:0-46659 GCF_015062935.1 Methanobrevibacter sp.
AATTTGATTTTTCCCCTATCTGAATTCATAAATAAATTAAAAAAGAAATTTGAATGGTACAAGCCAGAAGCTGAAGGAGTAGTGTTTGTTGATGCCAAAAATACCAGTAAAACATGCCACAAATGCGGCCATATAAATGAAAATTTAGATGTGAAAACACGAGATTGGATTTGCCCGAAATGCGGTGAAAAATTAGATAGGGATGTCAATGCTGCTATTAACATACTTAACCGGTGGAACCCCGGGGGATTGCCTAGAAAGCACTCAATAAACGATTGAGTAATAAAAACAAAACTCTAGGAATCCTCGCCTTCTTCAAGGCGAGGTTGTTCAAGAGGAATTCCTATCCATCAAGAAGGAAGCCTATGTCAATCACAGGCAAAAGGGAAAATCCCATAACATCTCCATGAGGGAATCACTGCTTAGCGAAGACGAATATGATGAATGCAAGGATGACCTGGATGAATTGCTTAGAAAAATAAGATTCAGAATAGTTCTCGAATCAATATCAAACAATAAAACTTCAACTGTTGCTGCACGAAATGCCGGCGTTAGTCTTGAAGAGGTGTATGACTGGTACTTTAAGGGTCGTGATGGTGTGGAGGAATATGTTGATTTCTATGAGGATTTCCACCACAGTTACGTAAGGCCAAGTGCCGTGCCGATTCAGGAAAAATTGGACAATGAAAATGCCTCCATCGACAATCTCATCAGAAGCAACAAGCATCTCTTTACCAAAAGGGATTTTGATATATGGCTGAAAAACGGAATCGTTAATGTTGGAGTATTCCATTTGGAAAAGGATGACACTGAAGAGAATGATGATGACACAGAAACCGATGATAATAATAATGAAGTAAAAGAAATAAACATCAACAAGTTCAGAAAAGCCAAAAAGTCAAGGTCATCTTTAGGAAAAATCATAGAAGAAGACTATGACGTGGAAGAGCTTAAAAGGCAAATCCTTAAAAAATGATAGGTGATTAACATGACAAAAACAGCCATCACACATAAATTTAAAAGTATCCAGATATTGAGAATATTCAAAAATAGACCTAAAACTGGTTTAAGATTTCCTACATACGGATTTGGAGGCTAATATTATGGAAGGTTTTTTCAATATTCTTATAATAATCCTTTTTATATTCGGAATTATTTCACTATGCTCTTCCCTGTTTAATGACACTCCGCAGAATTATACTAAAAAGAAATCATACAGCAGAAGGTCCACATATTCCCGAATTAATGATGAAGAGGAATATCATGACTATGATCCGAGCTGGGATGATGCATACTTTGAAAAGACCGGCATCGAGCCATGGTTTGATGACAACGGTAAAAGATAAGGAGGTTTTAATGTGTTAACAGGGTTAAAATATTCAAATTGGGGGTTTTACAATGATCTGTCCTAGATGCGACGGAAATTTCCGCAACAACAAGCCATGCGACACCTGCGGGATTACATATGAAGAGCTTATAAAATCAATACGCCATGACGAGATGAAAAAACTTTTCGTCAAAATAGGCGACATGATTGAACACCATGAAGATTTCACTGTTGAAGAGTCTCTTCTTGCCGTTGAGCTTAAAAATTCTTCACTGCTGATACCTGCAAAGATTGTTGACGGCGCTTTAGGCGCAATGACGGTTGAGGATGAAAAAAACAGAAGATTCATCACACTGTATACTGACATTGAGGAATATGAAAATGCGAAAACTGGCATAGAACCTCTTACCAATCCATTCAGTGAAATGGTTCATCTTTTGGATGATCGATTGGAGGGTTTTGTGATAAACAAGGATAGTGTAGCATGTGAAATTCCGAAAAATTTTCTAAAGAAATATTTTGCAGATGATTTAAGAACTTAAACCTGTAAGAGCTCGATGATAATATGGACGGAATAGTTATAAATCCCCAAAGCGATAATATACTACTAACAAAACTTGGCAATATTTCAAATGTTTTCAGTGGAAGGTGAGGCATAATGGATTCAGAAATACAACTAAGCATACAGGAGATAGTCCTCGATTACGAGGCACTGGTGAGATTTGAAGAGAGAATAATCACATTGGAGGAGATAGACAGGCTTGATGAGGAGGACTCAGAGGAATTTCTCGAAGACGTTGAAAGAATGGCATCCAAATACATTCCGAACTATCTTGAAATTCTCCCCGACAGGTTCTACTCCCCCAATTCATCAACAAAACAGAAAGCAATGATACTGAGCAATATGCTTCAGAAAAACTTCAAGGAAATATTCTATAAACTTGTATGAGGTGAACAATATGATTACATGCGACGTTTGCGGAAGACTGAATGATTCATCAAATGCGATATGCGCATACTGCGGCTCTGATTTGTCAGACAGTCCCGACTGGGACACATACGATGACGACATGCTCAACTTTGATGAGGCAGATGAAATGGGATACGCTGATTCTGACTTTTATGAATAAAGTGATTAGATGCCAACATGTCCTGGCTGCGGATCTCTAATAATGGAAGGCGACCCATACTGTTCCCACTGCGGAGCACATCTTTCATGGAATAATAATGACAGTAAACACGACCAGATTGACGGCGGATTCAACAATTATGTAAGAAGGCCTACAGGCGGCAACAGCGATTCCGAAAAGATTGATGAAGTTTTAAACAGCATGCATCTTTTTGATGCAAAAAAGAGACTTGGACTTAAAAGAAAGCTTTTGGAGTTTTACTCTGCCAGGGACTGCATCAACCTTAACTGCGTTGTCAACAACGGCGACTGCATATTTGCATTTACACGCAGTAACGGGTATGTTAAAACCGTTGACGAGTTTCACTACTACATGGACGATCCATTTCGAAAATCAATATTCGAGGATGCCTATTCACGCAACAGCTATGACGGGCTGTATAAAAATCCCAAGTTCAAAAGCTCTGTCGAGTCCAAGGGTATGGAATTTTTAGGATGTTACGGCGGATACAAGATTGAATACGATATGGCAAAGGATGAATTCAGGATGATTGATGAGGTTGAAGTCCAGGCATATTTCAGAGTCAACGGAAAACGAAGAATATTTGATTTGGATTTAAACACATTGACACTTTCAGACACATTCAGTGAGATTGACTGAGGTGGGCAAATGGCAAAGAAATGTTATTACTGCTCATATCCAAACAGTGACGATGCAGTTAAATGCGTCAGCTGCGGAGTGGAGCTTAAAAAGTACTGGGTAAATGAAACTTGTTGATGAAAGGTAATTTAAGGAGGAAATACGATGGGTGATGAATACGAACCGTACCAGTGGCAGGTGGGAGATCCCGCAGACTGGGGTGACAGCGTAGGCGTTCCGGACATTCCATATATGGGATATCTAAATAATGGCAATGACGATGATGAGTGTGAAAGGCCAGCTAATAAAAGCAGGGTCCGGCAGTTGTCTGATGAGGCATGGGATTATGTATGTGAGGAGAATTATGATGCTGCACTTTTAAAGATAAACAGTGCTCTTGATATTGATGACCGCCATCACAATGACTGGAACCGGAAGGCAATAATATTGGAAGGCCTTAACAGATACGAGGATGCATTTAGATGTTATGACGAGTCACTTAAACGTGGCGGGTCCAGTGTTGTTCGCTCCAACAAGGCATTCTGCATTAAATCCTATCTTTCAATCAAACTTATGAAAAACGAGATAACCCAGGATGAGCTGAACCTTATAAACGAGGCTTTAAAGATTCTTCCGGACAGTGAAAACAGCCATGACTTTTTATACTGCAAGGGTGAAATTCTCGAAAAACTGGCAAAACCGGTTGATGCCCATATATGCTTTCTTCTGGCGGCAAAGATGTATGATGATGTTGAAAAAGTGGAAAATCAGCGCAAAATCATTAAAAACTCCAGAAGCACACTGATTTGTGTTACCGGAACACAGCACTATAAGGGTTCAATGCCTTTAAAACCGGGCGTTATACTGGATTTGATTAAGGAGCCTGAAAACAGATATGACAAGGATGCAATCAGGGTTGAAATCAACGGTGAAACTGTGGGTTATGTTGCTAACTCAGATGCCACAACCGTTGAGGGAACCGTTAAGGCGTCAATGTTGGATATGCCTGAAAAATCTGCAATGGCGAAAGTGATGTTCATGTTCGCTTCAAGGTTCATCATTGCAGAAATTATTCAGTGAATAATTTCCAGGTTTTTTCCAAACATGCTGATATTTTCATGAACAAATAAAAATATTTATATCTTTTTTTTAATTAATTTATAATTATGACAGACTTTTTTAAATTCGAAACTGTAAAGGAAGACTTGCCGTTCTATAATGGTGTCCCGGAAATTCCGGCGTGGAGTTGGATTCTGTTGCTTGCAGGCCTAGTTGCATATGTCATGCTTGTCAAGCACATTCCAGTTGAACTTAACTACAAAATTTTCCCTATTGCCCTGATGCTTTCAACAACATTACCTATCCTGATTGTTGCAAGGGGAAACTACGGATACTTTTTTAAAAAAATAAGCATGGGAGATGTCAAATACATCATCCTGACAGTTATTTTAAGCTTTATATATTCAATAGTTTTTGGTGCCATTTTCTATATGGCAGAAGGTATGCCTCAGAGTATGCTTCAGTTAATGGGATACGAAATATCAATCAGCTATACTATTGAAGTTATTCTCCCTTTATTTATCCAGCTGATGGGTGAAGAGCTTTTCAAGGTCATCATAATCCTTATAATGATGCTTATACTGTATAAATTTTCAAAAAACCGTAAGGCATCCCTGGCCGTTTCAGTATTTGTTGCACTTGTGCTTTTCGGGCTCATGCATGCAGGTGAATACGGCTCATTCCTTCGTGTTATTGTAGTTCAGGGAATCGGATCAATATTTGATGTGCTTTTATATCTTAAAACCAAAAACGTATTTGCATCATACCTGTCACATCTTTTGTTTGACATTATTTCACTGAGCATAACCGGCCAATTATTATTTTAAATATGATTAATTATAAAATGTTAATATGATGTTGGAGTGGACAATTTGTAATAAATGCGGTAAAATCCTTGACAACTCACAGACTGCATGTCCGTCATGCGGAAGTGAAGTCGAAAAGGTGGGAATGGATTATCTGAGAGATTATCTGAACAATTTCAGGTTTCTGGTCAATACTGTAAATGTATTCTATGACTTTTCACCGTCAATGGAAAGAATGGAGAAGACCAACCTGGTAAGCGTTGTTCTGGATGATTTTTTCAAATGGTTCAGCTATCTCGGACTGGGTGATGATGTAATAACAGACAACGAACTTGAGTTTATAAACTCACTTCTTAACGTTAACTACACCAAGGATGATATTTTAAGCCTTACTGATTTAAAGGCGGGTGATGAAATCCCGTTGTCATTTGTTGCGTTGCATGAAATCGACCTTTTCGGGGCGAAGTATGACATGACTAACATAAACTCATGCGCCCAGCTTTATGAATGCTACAAGTTTCTTGGAAAGTTTTTCATAACAGTTGATGACGAGCTCAACGATGAAGTCCTTGAGCTTTATACATCATACATCCGAAAGCTTGAGGAATATATGGCTGAAAATGAAATAGACACAAATCCTGAAATACAGCCGATTGACATTCCCCAAAGCATTGAGGAAACCGAACCCGAAAAAACACTTGACGAATACATTGAAGAGCTAAACCGCCTTGTAGGTCTTGAAAAGGTTAAAAAGGATGTCAATTCACTGATTAATCTTGTAAGAATCAGGAAGCTCAGGTCAGACCGTGGCATAAAACAGCCTTCCATGAGTCTCCATCTGGTGTTTTCAGGTAATCCCGGAACCGGAAAGACAACTGTTGCAAGACTCTTATCCAAAATATATCATGCAATGGGACTTCTCTCAAAAGGCCATCTCATCGAAACCGACCGCTCAGGACTTGTGGGAGGATATGTGGGCCAGACCGCAATCAAGACTCAGGAGGTTATACAGTCTGCTCTCGGCGGAATACTTTTCATCGATGAGGCATACTCACTTAACCAGTCAAGCGAAAACGACTACGGAAAAGAGGCAATAGACACACTCCTAAAGGCAATGGAGGACAACCGTGATGATTTCATCGTTATTGTTGCGGGATACCCCGGTCTTATGGACAACTTTTTAAACTCAAATCCGGGTCTTGAATCAAGGTTCAACAAATTCATCTACTTTGACGATTACGATGCAGAGGAGCTCTACAACATATTCATGCTCATGGCAGGTGACGCAAACCTGAAACTTGACGAGGCGGCTGATGAATACATCAGACAGTACTGTGAGAAGATGTATGAAAACCGCTCAAAGAACTTTGCAAATGCAAGAGCTGTAAGGAATCTTTTCGAAGAGGTTCTCACCGCTCAGGCAAACAGGCTTGCGCCTAAAACAGACATTAGTGATGATGAACTTAACACTTTAACTTATGAGGATTTTTTGGTGGATGACAATGACATCTAAGATATGCAACAACTGCGGAAGCGAAGTGGATGAAAGCTCAAACTTCTGTCCCAACTGCAAGTCACAGTCCTTCAGAAAAAAGGCGGAAATCATTGAAGCAGATGACAGTGTAGTGCACAGGCTGTTTTACTGGAACTTCAACAACCGGTATATACTGGCAAAATCAAAGGTGCTCGGCGCATTTGTGGCAGTTACATTCATTATAGGGTGTTTTGCAACACCATTTCCTCTTGTTGTAGCTGCAATAGGTCTTGTAATAGCTTTGGCATTTTATGCCGGAGGATATCTTATCAGAAGAACAATTCTGAAACCTTCAGATGCACAGCTCGGATACAATGATTTCGGATTTGGAAGAGATGTTATAAACACTCTTTTTTACTGGCAGGACAAGAGGTCCGGTGAGTTCATCCTCTCAAAAACCAAAATCATTACTGTGGTAATATTCATTTTATGTGCTATATGGGCAACTACCGCTTCCATAAGTCTGGCATTTATGGTGGTTTTTGCATCAATATTCACAATTCCCGCATTTGCTGTAGGTTTTGTAATTCACAAGTTAACATACAAGCCTTCAACAAATCCTAGAATGATTAAAACCGCAAAAAAACCTAAAAGGGAAATCCCTAAAAAGGAACCTGAAGTCATTGAGGATGCATCCCGGGACGTTACAGATTCAGAGCTTTTAAGATACAAAAGGGAAATCGAAAACTTAAAAGAGAAATACGATGCAAAGGACGAGGCCGCAAGAAAGCTTATCGAAAAGCGTTTCGCACCGCCGCAGCTTACCTATACAAGGTTCATCACATCTGTGGACAATGCAAGGGATCTTTTCAAAAGTCAGGCTGCATCCGCACTGAACATCATTAACCTTTCAAGCGACTTTTCACCAAGAATAAAAAGCGAGCTTGACTCAAAAATAGAAATTCTCAATACAATCATTGCAAAGCTGGACGATTTGACAAACGAGCTTGTTGTAAGCATGGACGAGTCAAAAGAGGAGGATGTCCATAACCTTATTGATGATATGGATGATTTGATAAATTCCGTGGATACCTATAAATAACATTGTAGATAAGTATATATAATTTGGACTTAACAAGTTAATAATGTGGTCGATAATATGGATGATGAAACATTGAAGAAATTCGCATACGTAAACATATCAACCTACCGGGTAAGGGCTGTAAAGGCCCTTAAGGACGAGGACAAGACTCCAAGCCAGATTGCTCAGGATGCAGGAATCAGGATGAACCACATTTCCAATGTCCTAAGGCAGCTTAAAAATTATGAGGTTGCCGAATGCATAAATGAGGAAAGCAAAAGAAACAGAATCTATCGCCTTACAAGTGCAGGAAAGGAAATAGTGGACTATCTTGACAACGAGTAGTGATTCAGATGACATCCCAGAAAGACATTTCAAAGGAAACTCTTGACGGATGGACTAAAAAACAAGAAAAAAAGCAGGATAATATTTCAGAAATTTTAAGCCAGGAAGCGCTAAGGCTCAAATCAAAAAGAAGATACAACGAGGCACTGACCCTCATAAACCTGGCCATAGAACATGATGAGCTCAACAGTGAATACTACAATTTAAAAGGACTTATTTTACAGGATTTGCATAAGTTTCGCCAGTCTCTTGAAGCATTCGACAAATCCCTGGAAATTCAGGAAAGCGAAGAGGTAATGCTCAATAAGGTAAATGCTCAATACGGCTGGGCAAACTCACTTAACGACAAAAATCAGGCTTTGGAATTAATAACCGAAGCAATTGAAAACGCAGCATATCTGACCATGGATATCGACATGGAAAAGTTCTGGTATCTTAAGGGAAGCATACTGGACTGTCTTGGTGATAAAATTGCATCCAGAAAATGCTACATGATAGCTGAAAACATGACTGATGAGATATCTCAGCTTGACAAACATACCGATTACATTAACACAACTGATGATGCTCTCATATGCATTACTGGAACACAGTTCTATCAGGGACTTGAGCCTTTCAGTGAAGGTCTTGTGGTTGATCTGGTAAGGGACAGTGAAAACGAGCACGACCCCGATGCGGTGCGTGTTGAAGTCGGCGGGATGGCATTGGGCTATGTTGCAAACAGTCCTCATACGATGATTGAAGGTGTTAAAAGCGCCAGTGAAATAAAGGATATGAAATTTAAAAAAGCAGAGGTGAAGTTCCTCTATCTGTATGAGTATGTCATTGCAAAACTAATCTAGCTTCTGGTTGTCGATTCGATTAAGCACTTCAAGTGCCAGTGGTGTGTTTTGATATATTCTTCCCTTGCTTGCATTTTCATTTACGCAAACAACAAGATTTTTTTCTTTCAAATCATGAAGGGCATTGGATACCTGGGTGGTTCCAAGTCCTGTGGAGCGTGCTATTTCTGAAGGCATCAGAAAACTGCTTTCAAGAGTCTTCAGAGTTTTGTATCTTGTAGAGGATATTTTAATGAAACCTACCATATTCCATATTTCTTCTTCATCATATTGTTGTGACATGGTTAATTTTATGTTTGGGGTTAAATACAACCTTATTTATAAGATTGTATATGTCTTGTAATATGGTTGTTACTTCCTTGTACATTTGTATACCGCTTTAACAACAATCAATATACATTTACGTTTATAATATATTAGTAACATATATACTAAACATATAACAGGTGATGTAATTTATGGACAATTCACAGATTAAAAACAAACATTTAGGATATCTTTTGGAACATGTTAAACTGTATTTGGATGACAATGAAAAAATCCCGCTGGATTTGCTTCTGCATCTTTTCGGAGAGCTCAGGGTTTCCAACCTGCTGCTTCCGCTGTATTATGAGGACGGAGACGTTGTCTTTGAAAACATCACTTCAGATGACGGAAACACATACCTCCCTATTTTCACAACTCAGGAAGAGTTTGAAAAGCATACAGATGAGGAAAGCCCTTATGAAGCATGGGACCATGATTTTGACATGTATCTTGACATTGTAGAGCACAGCAATCTTGACGGTGTTGTTATTGACATTGAAAGCCTTGCCGTGAAACTGGACAACGAGTTTCTCTCACAGATTCCAACAGGAACTCCGGTAAAGTTCGGTGATGGCGAAGCCCTCAGCGATAAAGAATACAAGGAAATCTTTGAAAGCGTTACAAACGATGAGCTAATTGAATTTTTAAAATCAGACTTTAGCCGTAAAGATCTTGAACCGTTAATGGTTGAGCTTTCAAATGCACGTCTTTTAAATGCAGTGTTCAGTGATGAGCCTCTTGACGCATCAGCACGTGACGGAATCATAAGATGCAGTGACGTCGGCGGATTCGATTTGTTCTACATTGACGATGACCCGATTCATCTGGCTGTTCTTTTCACAAGCAAGAAGGAAATGCAGGAATCATTCGAAGGAACAGATTTAAACATATACGGTCAGGTAACAGTTCTCACAGACCTTTTCGATTTTGTTCTCAAAAACGACATGGACGGAATCATAATCAATCCGAATTCACTTGACTTCTATATACTGCGTGAGGAAATCATCTCACAGGCAAGGGGATTCGAACTCATAGCCGAAGACGACAGGTTTAAGGAAAGCCTTGAATACGCATTCCTAATCTAAAAGATTTTTAATCATCCGATACATAATACTTTAATGATGATAACACACAAACACCTAAGGAATGTAATTGAAGACATATATTCAAACGGAAACGAAGTGACTGAAATCCTTCTCACACGTCTTATTAACGAATTCAGATATTCCAATCTATATATTCCCGCTAAAAGGGAAAACGGCAAGCTGAATTTCATTATATATGATGATGAGGATTTAAAAATCACTCCGCTTTTCACTGACCTTGATGAATTCCGCAAGTTCTACAAAAGCGCAGACATTGAGGTTCTAAACAACTCCTTCGAGCTTTATCAAAACATACTGAAAACTTCAGATATCGAAGGATACATCCTCAATCCCGCTTCAGAGAAATATCTATTCAAAAAGGAATTCATTCTTGGCATCAAGAACATACCAAAGACTAATTTTTACTCAACCAATGCCTACAGCGAAGACGAACTTAAATCAATTATGGAAAGTGTCAACAATGATGATCTTGAAGGATTCATATCAAATCCACAAAACATCGGAGACTACGAGGCGCTTTTCGAAAGGCTTTCAAACTCAAGACTATTAGCACTTATGATATCAGACACTGACCTTGCACCATACATGAAGGACGGCGTCATAAACCAGCAGAATACAGGCCCTCTTGCCACCATGTATATGGACAATGTAGGGGGAAGCTATGCCGCTCTTTTTACCTCTGAAAGCAAGATAAATGACGTTAATGTCAGGGGATATAAATATTCACAGCTTGTAAATCTTGCAACCCTTGTGAACTTTGTTCTGTGCGAGGATATGGAAGGAATAATTCTCAATCCCGGAAGCGACAATGTGCTTATATCAAGGCTTAATCTTCTCATGTATTCACTGGGCTTTGAAAGGTTTGCTAATGACGAGAGACTGTGCGAGTCAATGTACTACTTATTTGACATTAAAATTTAAAACGATAGAAAACAATAGGTAATATTATGTCCGAGTTATCTGAACTGATTAAAATCAACAAGAATATTGAAGCTCAAAATGAGGAAATCATCCGACTTTTAAAAAAAATAGCCGGTGAGGACGGCAATGTCTCCGCACCGGCAGTCAATGTGATGAAACCCTATCCCGAACATCCCTTTGACTTTGACACTCTGGGATATGATGATCTTATTGATGAGGAGGAAGCTGAAGAGGAAGAGGAGATTACAGAACCTCATTTTGACGTGCCCCTTGATGTGGGTGAAGTCTATCTGATGGAAGACAAAAACCCCTACAAGATATCCATCAAAAATAATGAAACTATCATCGATAATTTAAACACTTTGGCAGGACCTAAGGATTATTATTTAGCAGAACTTGTAGCAAATGAATTGATGAAAAATAATTCAAGTTTTGAAGTATCTACAGTTATACTTCCAGAGTCAGTTATTGGAAACTTGCCAAAAACACTGGAACGCTGCATAGGTGAAGGAGCCAAAAAGGTCTACGGACCATGGAAGGCAATGATGGAACTTCTCAACGCACCTGACTATCTCCAGCACGAACTCCAGCTTGATTTCTACAAATCCGAAGAACACCTCATTGAAAGGGTATTCAAAGAAATTGGAAGTGAATAGCATGACAAAATTCTGTCCGTTCTGCGGTGAAGAGCTTGTTGATGATGCAAAGTTCTGCAAAAACTGCGGAAAGGATGTCTCATCATACACTGCACAGGGCACCGGTAATTTCACACCTGTACAGACAAGTGAAAAGAGCCATACACTGGCAATCGTTGCAGGATATATTTTAGCCCTGCTCATACCTCTTGGAGGAATAATAATCGGGATATATCTTATTACACGTGATGAAAGCCAAGCAAAATTTCATGCAAAACTAATCATTGCCCTGGCGGTAGTGGTATGGTTTATCAGCTTCATGATAATGTGGTGATCAATTGAACCTTAAAAACCTCTCCAGATATACACGAGTCGACATTGAAAAGACAAGGCTTGTTCAGGCGGCCCTTGAAAAAGAGGATATTGTAGAGCTTAGAAGCTATCTTATAAAAGCTGATGTGTGTTTTGACGCCGCATTCAGTGAACCTCTGGTCAAGTTCTGCCCCAAATGCAGGAAAAAATATCCCGAAAGCGAAAACTTCTGCCTTGAGTGTGCAGAAACTCTAAAAGAAATCAGGGACGTTAATGTAAAAGACATTGAAATAAAACCGAAATTCATCTGCAGGGGTTCAAGAACACTCAATGACTTTGGCCAAATTCTAAGCGACGAAAACCTTGAGATGATTGCATCAGCTGATTTCGACATCGAAAAGATTGCTCTTAAAATCAAAAGATCCGCACTTAGAAGACTTGATAAAACCATTAAAGAGAATGACATTCTTTTATCAGAGCTCGGCATTCTCGACAAGATTATTCTTTTTGCAAAATCATTCGTTGAGATGGAATACAAGTCATACGGACCCGAGCTTGGAATATACCAGTTCAACAAAATATTCATAGACGACAGACAGCTTGATGTTTTACAGATTACTACTTTGATTCATGAGCTTACACACTTTCTTGTAAAGGAAATTCTCACACAGATATTGTGCGTGATGCTTGACTCTAAAAAAACAACCGAACTGGAATCAGTAGTAACATTCATCATGTCCTATTCGCCGTTAAACCAGCTGGTTGATGAATATGCGGCACATACCGTTGAGGGAAGATTCACATTATACGGATATCAGGACTACTCATCATTTTTAAGCATTGAAAAGACAATTGATATTGCCAGAGAAGATATAGAAATGCTCAAGACTATCGGAAACAGCTTTGCAAACGTCATTAAAAACATTCTCGAATCATTCATCAACGATAAGCTTTTAGGTGAAATCAAAGACAAGTTCAGAGCTGAAATCATGGACCAACCGGACTATAACAATCTCAGACTTGAAAACTGCACACTCTTAAATAATGAAGGATTTAAACAGGCCATAATCCTTATCCTTGCTGAAGGATTTGCAGTTGCAATGGACAATGTCGAAACCCTTGAAAGCTACAACAGGATGTGGTGATTATGAAGGCAATGCTGAAGACATTTGATGAGCTTTCAAACCTGGAGCTCTATGATATATTAAGATTAAGGTCCGAGATATTTGTCGTGGAGCAGCAGTCAATCTACAATGACCCTGACGGATACGACATCGACGCATATCATTTAATAATTGAAGATAACGCTTCAGTTGTTGCAGCGCTCAGAATTCTTCCTGAAAAAACAAGGTTTGAGGATATATCAATCGGAAGACTTGTGGTCAAAAAACAGTACAGAGGCAAGGGTCTTGCAAGAAAGATAATGCAAATAGCCATAAAATTTATTATTAATGATTTAAAAAAAGATACAATTAGATTATCAGGTCAGACATACCTGAGCGAATTCTACACATCTCTGGGTTTTTCGAAAGTTTCAGCCGAATACCTTGAAGACGGAATTCTTCACAATGAATTTCTATATGAAAACGTGATATCATGAATGTAAAACAAAAGATTCTTGACTTGAACATGCAGCACACAGATAACGAAACAGCGATTGAAGATTTGCTGATTACCATTGTAACCAACTTTCAGCTTTTCGAGCCATGCAAATATCTGGCCGAAGATGAGGAATGGCTCAATATTGCAATGATTTCAGTGGAGGATGAAAGCCTCTCACAGGCAATGTCTATCAAGAAAAGCGAAATTGTAATGCTTGGAATATTCAACCCTGCCGAAATAGAAATGGCAAAACAGATAAAAACCGAACCTGAGGACTTTTACCAATGAAAGAACTGCTTTTTTACCCGGACTTTGACGTTGATGAAACAACCAGACAGATTACTGAAATAATGTCAAAATGGTCAATCCAGCTTCTTGACATAAACGGCCCCACATGGGTGGTCTATGACTATGACATGGATATTAAATACATAATAAGGTTTCTCATCAATTTCGATGATCTTGAAACAAGGATAAAGCTGGAAGACTTGAAGCTTAATGTCATACATCACATTGAGAGCCTGAGGGATGAAACCACATACAGGGACAATCTTGTAAATTCTGTATTTCTGGATTAAAAAAAAGAAAAGAAAGAATTAAATTTAATTAATTCTTGTGTTATAATATCTTACACCATCACTGTCATAAGTGTACCATCTGTTAACCTCATCATCGTATTTTTCACCAATAACAGGAACATAGGAGTCACTTTGAGGATTGTATACTTTATAGGTTGCGTTTGTGTTGTTTGTTCCATTTAATTTTGAATTATCACCGACGACAGTGGTATTGTTACCTGCCTTGTCAACGTCAATGACTGTCTTGTTGGTATTGTTTGTGGCATTTTTAGTAATGTCCACATTTGATGAATCTGAAACATAAACAAAAGCTGCAACAGCTATAAGTGCTATAACAAGAACTGCAATAGCAATTAAAATTATATTTTTGGTTTCCATTAAAATTCACCTACTTAATATTTATATTTAAACTAGTATTTAATCTGTAATGTCGTAATCATCAATTATGACATAATTATAGTTAGGATGTCTTGATTTTATTTCATCAAGTACCTTCTGCTTTATGGCGGCCCTGTCGGCATCAAAATCAACAATCAAATCAAAGGACACTGTATTGTCCTCTTCATATACTATAAAACCGTGGGTTTCGATAATCTCATCATACTGGGAGATGATGTCATCTAAATCGTCACGGATGTCCTTGTACTTGTCGTTTTTGGCATATACGCCCACAGCAACCAGAGGTATTGAGAACTCCTGATATATCTTGTACTGGAGCTTTGTTGTAAGTCTCTGAATATCCACGGTTGTAAGTGAATCGTCAATTTCAACATGCACTGAAGCCTGAATGTTTTCAGGTCCGTAATTGTGTATGAATAGATCATATGCGCCGTATACTTCTGGAACTTCACACAGTGATTCCTTGATTTTCACTGACAGCTCATGGTCTGCTCTTGCACCGAGCATGCTGTCCAATGTTTCTTTAAGCATGTCATAACCGGCTTTGAGAATCACGAATGAGATGAGCACACCCAGGATTCCTTCAAGTGATATGTGGAAAAACAGGGATATGATTGCAGCAACAAGTGTTGAAAGTGAAAGTATTGAATCGAAAAACGCATCGCTTCCTGAAGCTACAAGAGCCTGGGAGTTAATCTCTTCACCGACACTTTTAACGTATCTTCCAAGCATGAACTTGACGGCAACAGCAACCGCAATGATTACAAGAGAAACGGTAGTATAGTTTGTAACGTCAGGATTGAATATCTTTGGCCATGACTCCATAAGGGATGTGAATCCTGCCCAGAGAACAATAGCCACAATGATAACTGATGAGAAATACTCGATTCTTCCGTAACCGTATGGATGGTCCTTGTCAGGTGCCTTTCCGGAAAGCTTGGCTCCGATTATAGTAATTATTGATGACAATGCATCGGTAAGATTGTTGACCGCATCCAATGTAATCGCAATGGAATTGGTTAAAATACCGATTGTGGCCTTGAAGGCAACTAGAATAAGGTTTACTACAATTCCGATTATACTAGTTCTTACGATTTTAGCTTGTCTTGTCATGAAATTATATTTGAATTTAATTATAATTAAATCATTTGAAAAAGTACTATAAAAAAATTTAAATATGTTCATTCTACAATATATTTTTAAATCGTGGAGGAATAGCCATGAGCATATATGATTTTGAAGTGAAAGACGGTGAAGGAAACCCGGTTTCCCTAAGCCAATACAAGGATAAGGTACTATTGATAGTCAACTCAGCAACCAAATGTGGTTTCACACCACAGTACACAGAACTCAACGAAATTTACAATGAATTTAACGAACAGGGCTTTGAGATTCTGGATTTCCCATGCAACCAGTTTGGAAAACAGGCTCCGGGAACAACCGAGGAAATCACAGAAGTATGCCGATCAAAATGGCTTGTTCCATACACAATCTTCGACA
Source organism: Methanobrevibacter sp. (assembly GCF_015062935.1). NCBI lineage: Archaea > Methanobacteriati > Methanobacteriota > Methanobacteria > Methanobacteriales > Methanobacteriaceae > Methanobrevibacter > Methanobrevibacter sp. Next base: position 16,063 of record NZ_SUTM01000022.1, read on the forward strand.
AGATAGATGTAAACGGCGAAAACGCATCACCATTATTTGAATATCTCAAAAACGAACAGCCATTTACAGGTTTTACAGGCAGCGGTGCAGGCAAACTCAAGCTTGTCGTCAAGATGATAGACAGACATTACAAGGACAACAATAACATCAAATGGAATTTCACCAAGTTCCTTGTTGACCGCCAGGGTAATGTCGTTCGCAGATTCGAACCTACAGAAGACTTGAATGATGTAAAAGAAGCTATCCAAGCTCTTTTATAATCTACTTTTTTTTGGAAACTTAACATCACAGTATTATTCAGACATTTGAATATGTTCTAATATAAAAAAACATTATTAACTATTAAAGACATATATATTTTTACTTAAGATTGGGTGCAAGAATATATGTATAACAAGATTTTATTACCTACTGACGGTTCAGGCTATGCCGAAGAGGAAGTCGACAGAGTAACAAAACTGATTGCAGATGACGGTGAAATAATAGTCCTGTCCGTTGCTGGAAAAATTACCTCCGGTGCATTTCAGGGCAGAACAAAAGTCAAAAAAATCAACGCCAGAATGAAAAAGGAAGCCGAAGAGGCAGTAGCTAAAATGGAAGCCAAATTCGAAGATGGCCTAAATGTAAAAACCATGGTCAGGACTGGTTTTCCGGCAGAAACAATAAACAAGGTGGTTGAAGAGGAAGGAGTCGATTTAATCGTAATTTCAGCTTCCGGAAAAAGCGGACTTCAAAAATTGGTAATAGGAAGCGTAGCGGAAAAGGTTCTTAAAACAGCTGACATTGACGTTTTACTGATACACAACAAATAGGTGATGCAATGGACACTAAACGATTGGCGATATATGTTATCATAATTATTTTAATAGCCGCCGTCGGTTCATTCCTATACATCTCAGGAAATTCACACAACACCAAAGTGGAGGTTACAAGCAACAAAACACTCCAGAACGGAAAGTTCGTTGAAATTCTTCTGACTGATGAATACAGGAATGTATATCCGGGCGAAGTTGTTGATATAAAGATTTTGGATGATTCCGGATGGGCAAACAAGTACCAGGTAACCACAGACGACAACGGTGAGGCAAACGTGGAACTTGTCACATTTGAAAACGGTAACTACACCATTCACTGTGACTATAACGGAACAATGTTCAACAAGGAATCCCACACAGTTTATGATTTGGTTATTGATGACGGCTACTAGCTTTCATCATTTTTTTAATTTATTTTTTTAGAGGATTTTTTCATGGTTAAGGTATCTGTTGTAATTCCTGTTTATAATGTTGAAGACTTTCTTGGCGAATGCCTGGACAGTATTGTGAACCAGACACTTGAGGATATAGAGATAATATGCGTCAATGACGGTTCACCGGACAATTCACTTGACATACTTAATGAATACGCTTCACGTGATAAAAGAATAACCGTAATAGATCAGGAAAACGGAGGTCATGCAGTTGCAACAAACCGTGGAATCGACATGGCTCAGGGAGAATACCTTTTTTTAATGGACTCAGACGACATACTTGACCTTAAAGCATTGGAGCTTGCATACAATAGATGCATCCAAAAGAATGTTGACTTTGTTATCTTTCAGGCAATAAACTACTACATGGACAAGGACGAGCTGATTGAGGAGGAAAACTACAGCATGAACGCACTGGCCGATTACGTCGGTGAGTCAGTATTCAATTATAGGGACATCAGGGATTATGTCTTTGACATTACAGTAACACCATGGTCAAAATTATACAATAGAAAATTCATCGAAAAAAACAATATCAGATTCCCCGAAGGACTGGTGTTCGATGACAACGTATTTTTCTATGACGTTCTTTTTGCAGCAGAGAGAATCACATTTTTAAGAAAGCATCTCTTTAAAAGAAGATGGTATCCCACATCATCAACAAGGGCAGGGGACCTGAGGTTTTTAAACTACATCGACATATGCAACCTGATATGGGACGTATTTACAAGATACGGCGAGTTCGACTACTACAAAGACGAGCTTTTTGACAAAAAGGTGTCAACCGTATACTACTGGTACAAAAACATAAAACCCGAATTCAAGGAGACATTTTTTAAGGAGATGAAAAAGGACTACCAAAAACTTGCAGATGATGAGAAGTTCTTAAAATACTTCCTTGAAAATCTTGATGAGAGAAAGACAAAGATATTTGAAAGTGTTCTTGAATCAGACATTCATGAGGAATTTGACCTTCATATGGAAAACTATGAACTTGAAAAGGAAAACGCACACCTGAAGGATTTGATGGACTCATCAATTCCCAAACTGGTAAAATCAAAGCTAAGGTGATTAAATGTCAAAGATATCTGTTGTAATGCCCGTATACAATGCAAGCGAATATTTGAAAGCGTCAATAGACTGCATACTCAACCAGACATATCAGGACATTGAACTCGTATGTGTGGATGACGGTTCAACAGACTCATCACTGGAGATACTGAAAAGCATTGCCGATGCAGACTCAAGGGTAAAAGTCTTTTCCCAGACCAACCAGGGAGGAGGCGCTGCACGTAATTTCGCCCTGAAACATGTGACAGGCAAATATCTCTACTTCATGGATGCCGATGATATTCTTGATTTGAATGCATTTGAAGAGCTTGTTGCAATCGCAGATGAAAAGTCACTTGATTTTATAATATTTAAAGCAACAAACTACGACTCAGACACAGACACATACTATGACACCGATTACTATTCAATGCCTAAACTTAAAGCCTTTGTAAATGATAAAGTATTCGGCTTTGATGATTTGCATGAGCACATTTTCGATATAAGCGTTACCCCTTGGTGCAAGTTCTACAATCTGGAATTTGTAAACAAGTCACAAGCCAAGTTTCTTGAGGGATCCATTTTCCATGACAACCAGTTTTTCTGGGAAGTCTTATTCAACGCCAAAAGGATGTATTTCAAGGACAAGGCATACTACACAAGAAGGCGACACTCCGCATCATCCACCGGAGCGGGAGACGAGAGATACGTCAACATTATCAATGTGGTGAACAATATTATCAAGTTATTTGTAAAATACGGACATCTGGATACATATAAGAACATACTGTACAACAAAAAGGTCCAGTGGATATATGCAAGATACGTTGATATCCATGAGGAGTACAGGCAGATGTTTTATGATGAGATGAAAAGGGATTTCACCTCAATCGAAGACAATGCATTTGAAGGATGTCTAACAGGCGATAACAGATTTATTTTTGAAAGTGTAATAAACTCCAAAACTAAAAATCATTTCGATTTGCTTTTGAAAAATCATGAGCTTAAAAAAATCAACGCTCAACTTAAAAATAGCAAAAAATTACCTAATTTTATTAAATACCGTCTAAAAAAGATAATCAAATAAGTATTTAAATACTTGTAAGGATAAAAATTAAAGTGAGGTTTTTTATGGTTAAAGTATCTGTTGTTATTCCCGTTTATAACGTAGAGGATTTTTTAGGTGAATGTCTTGACAGCATCACCAACCAGACATTGACCGATATAGAAATCATATGTGTCAATGACGGTTCGGCCGACAGGTCACTGGATATACTGAATGAATACGCTTCCCGTGACGAGAGAATAACTGTTCTCGACCAGGAAAACGGAGGACATGCCGTTGCAACCAACCGTGGAATGAAACTGGCAACAGGCAAATACATATTCTTCATGGACTCCGACGATATTCTCGAGCTTACAGCACTTGAAGACACATACAAGATTGCCGAAGAAAGACAGGTCGACTTTGTAATATTTCAGGCAATCAACTACTACATGGATACAGGAGAGCTTGTTGAGGCCGAAAACTACAGCATGAACGCCCTAGCGGATTTTGTGGGCGACAGGGTATTTAACCATAAAGACATTAAGGACTATGTTTTTGACATTACAGTAACACCATGGTCCAAGCTCTACAACAGGGAATTCGTGATGAAAAACAACATAACCTACCCTGAAGGACTGGTATTTGACGATAATGTATTTTTCTATGACACACTCTTTGCAGCAGAGAGAATCACTTTTCTAAGAAAGCACCTCTTCAAGAGAAGATGGTATTCATCATCATCTACAACATCCGGTGCAAAGCACTTCATAAACTACGTTGACATCTGCGATTTGATATGGCAGGTATTTTTTAAATATGATGTATTCGATGATTTTAAAGAAAAGCTGCTTGCCAAGAAATTTCACACAAATTTCCACTGGTACCAGCTGATCAAACCTGAATTCAAGCAGCTATATCTTGACAAGCTGCGTGAAGACTACAAGAGAATTGCAAGCGACAGTCAGTTTAAGGAATATATCATGAAGGATCTGGAGCCTTATGACCAGAAGCTGTTTGAATATGTGCTTAAATATGAGGACTGCGATACATTCGATGTTGCATTTGAAAACTACCGCCTCAGAAGAAAGAACGCAAAGCTTAAAAACAGATATGATGAAGTAAGAAAGATACATGATGATTTGATTAATTCCAACAGCTGGCAGAAGACACAGCGCCTGAGAAAGTGATGATTATGGTTAATTTATCCGTTATAGTTTCTACAAATAATGAAGATATTGCCTCTTCAATGGATATCATCCGCAGCCAGAGCCTGGATGACATTGAAGTGATATGCATTGATGAAGACGTTAATGCAGACGGAGTCCGGACAGTGAAAGGCATAGATGAAATCGCCGGAAAATACGTATATTTCATGAATGCACCAAATGGTCTCGACAAGAATACATTCAAAGAAGCATTCGACATGTGTGAAGATAAAAACCTTGACTTTCTCCAGCTTACAGATGAATTCGAAAGTGAAGTTTGCTTTTTCAATGAATTTAAAGCACGCACATTTAAGATGGACATTTCAAGGGACACCAAATTCATAAGCACAAGGCTTTTAAAAAGAATAGGTGAAATCAGCCCTGACGATTACCTGTTATTCTGGGACTGCATATTCAACTGCCAGAGATTCTCATTTTACGGAAAAAACATCAATATAAAAAGACCCGAATTAAGTTATGATGACAAGGTGAATCTCATAAACTCATCAAACATGGTGTTTACCAAATTCACAGACCATAACTTTATCGGAAAGTACAAGTTCAAACTCTTTGACTGGAGAATTGAACTTCTCTACTCCGCCTGGAAAAGCCTTGATGATGATTTGAGGCAAAGTTATTATGAAGCTTTAAAAGAAGATTTCACCCAGATGATCTATCACTGGAGATTCACCGATTTTGCCGAATATGTAAATCCGATAAACAAGCTTTTCTTTGACGATATAGTATATTCAAAGACCTATGAAGATTTTGAAAAGCTGATGGTACAGTATGATATACAGCTTGACAGCGAAGAGTTTAAAAAGGAAAATCAAATACTTGAAAAGAACATTAAAATACTCAAAAAGGAAAACGAAAGCATATTCAACTCCACCAGCTGGAAGATAACCAAGCCATTAAGAGGATTAAAATAATTTTAAGTGATAAAATGCCGAAGATATCAATTATAATGCCCGTTTATAATGGTGCCAAATACCTGGAAAAGTCACTGGAAAGCGTTTCCAGGCAAACATTCAATGATTTGGAAGTAATCTGCGTTGACGACGGCTCAACAGATAACTCCCTAGAAGTGTTAGATGAGCTTAAAGCAAAATATGATTTCATAAAAGTCATATCACAGGAAAACCAGGGCTCAGGAAAGGCACGTAACACAGGCCTTCAAAATGCCGGAGGAGAATATATTGCATTTCTTGATGCCGATGACATCTATGTTGACGCAAATGCCCTTAATGAGATGTATGGCATTGCAGAGAAAAACGATGCGGATGTTGTATCAGCAAATATAGCTTTCATAAAAAAGGATTATTCACTTTATAAAAATCGCCATTACGAACGTGGGGATTACATGTACTTTAAAGAGTCCGGTGCAATCAATCCCGATGATTACGGCATACCATATGCATTTTATAAAAACATCTTCAAGAGGCAGTTTTTAGAAAAGCACAATATTGTATTTCCAGACCTTCTAAGAGGTCAGGACCCGGTATTTCTCTCCGAAGTCTTTGCAAATGCAGATGAGATTTATGTATGTCCTTTAGACTTTTACGGCTATAACTATTCCGTAGGGGGCGGTGTAAATCATAAGATGAACAATTACCTTAAAAAGAAAAGCTATGTACAGCACTTCAGGGATGCATGCGATATTCTGGCTGGGGCGGATTTGAAAAAGACCTCAGAGGAGTACAAGCTGCACCTTACAAAATACCTCAACTGGAAGAAAAACAACAGGAACGAGGATTTATTCAAAATATACGGTGAAATATTTCCTGACAACATTGATTATTTTGACAAAAGCGATGAAAATTACATAATATTCAATGTTGCGGCTCAGTCTTATCTTTTATATCACTCAGACGATGAGGAGAACTTTAAAAATGTCAGAAAGTCCATGCTTGATATTGATGAAGACATTCTTCCAGGCCATGTTAAAGAGAAATATGACCTCATCGTCTCATCAGATTCACTTGCAGATTATAAAAAGTCATATCATGATGTGAGAATGGAAAAGCTGGAGACACAAAACAGGAAACTTAAAGACAGGATTGATGAATTAACTGAAGAAAACGAAAAGCTTGAAGGAAAGCTAGAATCACTTAAGGATGATGTGAAAACTGTAAGGTCTTCATCCACTTTCAAACTGGCTAAAAAGGTCAAGGATATTTTAAAATAATGAGGTTATCAAAATGGTTGACGTTTCTGTAATTATTCCCGTTTACAATGCAAGCGATTATCTTGAAGAAGCAATCGGCACAATACTGAACCAGTCCATGGAGGACATTGAAGTAATATGTGTAGATGACGGATCTGAGGACAATTCACTTGAAATTCTCAAAAAAATTGCCGAAAAGGATTCAAGGGTTCAATATTATCATCAGGAAAACCGTGGAGGAGGCGCTGCAAGAAATGTGGCACTGCCTCATGCAACCGGAAAATACATCTATTTCATGGATGCTGACGATATAGTTGATTCAAATGCCCTTAAGGAATGCTATGACATTTGCGAAGAGAAAAATCTGGACTTTGTTCTTTTCAGGGCAATGAACTACGCCGAAGATACAGGGGAATACTTCAAGACAGATGACTACAGCATGGATGAACTCTATGACTTTGTAGGTGACAGGATTTTCAACTTCCATGACTTGGGAGATTTGATGTTCAAGGTATCAGTGACACCATGGTGCAAGCTCTACAACAGGGAGTTTGTCATGAGCACAGGAGCCCAGTTTGCCGAAGGACTTATTTTCCACGACAACATATTCTTCTGGGACGTCTTCCTTTCAGCTGAAAGAATCTTTTTCTATGACAAATATCTCTATACAAGAAGAAGGCATTCCGCTTCATCAACAGGTGCCGGTGACAAGCGTTACATAAGCACAATTACAATCAACAATATGATTATACAGAAGTTCATTAACCACGGACTGTTTGAAAAGTACAAGAAATACCTCTATGACCACAAGATTTATCTCATTTTCCACAGGTACAATACAATCCAGGAGCAGTTCCGTCCGTACTTCTATGAGCATCTTAAAGAGGACTTTTCAAAGATGCTTGATGATGAAAGATATGAGGAGTTCATAAGCATAATAGTGCCGAACAACAAGAAAAGGTTTGAGATGGTCGTGAATTCAGAGGAGTTCAGGGAATTTGACCTTTCACTGCAGAACCTTCAGTTATCCATCAGGAAAAACGATCTTGCACGTAAAAACAAAAAGCTGAAAAAAGAGGTTAAGCGCCAGGAAAATCTCCTGTCCAGAAAGCCGGTTTCACTATTCTTAAAACTTAAAGGTAAATAACATGTCTTTTAAACCTAAAGTATCAGTAATAATGCCTTCACTTAATGTGGGCGAATATATAGAACAATGTATAGAAAGTGTCGCAAATCAGACTCTGGAAGATATTGAAATCATCTGTATCGATGCAGGCTCAACAGACGGCACACTTGAAATCCTTAAGGAATATGAAAAAAAGGATTCAAGGATAAAGCTTTTGGATTCGGATAAAAAGAGCTATGGATATCAGATGAACATGGCAATTTCACATGCTGAAGGAGAATATATCGGAATTGTTGAAACCGATGACTATATATCAAAGGACATGTTTGAAAAGCTCTATGATCTTTCAAAAGGCGAAATTGATGTGGTAAAGAGTAATTTCTATCACGTTGAGGAGTCAGGAAAAATAAGAAAGGATACCGGTAAAAGGAATCATGTGGCTGAAAAAAAGACATTCACCATTGAGGATTTCCCGGCAATCATCAAGGCTCATCCGTCAATATGGGCCGGAATATACAGAAGGGAATTTCTTTTAAATAATGATATCAGATTCATTGAGGAACCCGGCGGAGGATGGGTTGACAATCCGTTTTTTTATGAAACCGCATTCGGCGCCGAATCAATCATATACACGGATGAGGCTTATTATTATTACAGGGAGTTCAATCCCGCATCATCATCAAACAATCTCTCAGATTATACAATACCTATTAAAAGAATGCTTGACAACCTTGATGTCGTCAATCGCTACAGCAAAAAATCAGACGGCATTCTCAAGATGGTGTATATGAGGGCCTTCGCATATCTCCGAAACATCCAGAGAAGAGAGTTTTTCACAGAAAACCTTGAAGAGGTCAGGCCTCTTTTACATGAAATGATGCTTAGGATGGACGGGGATTACATAAATGCACACTCAGACATTGCAGATAAGATGGAGTACTACAGGTACCTTTCACCTTTACGACTTTCAAGTGAATTTTCAGACAGTGAATATGAAAATTTATTAAAAGAGAATGATTTTTTATATGAACGTATAGCAAAACTTGAAAAAGCCAATAAAAAACTTAAAGATGGAAATAAACAGCCATCTATTAAAAACAAATTAAAAAAGTTATTTTAGTTAAACTTTTTAATTAAAAAAAACATAATTTAATTATTAAATTAAAAATTTTTGGGATATTATGAATATTACTGTTATCGGAACCGGTTATGTAGGACTTGTTACAGGTGCCTGCTTTTCCAAGATGGGAAACAAGGTATACTGTGTGGATATTGTTGAAGAGAAAATTGAAGGTTTGAAAAACAACATCATGCCTATTTTTGAACCTAATCTGGAGACACTTGTTAAAACCAGTCAGGAAAAGGGTGATTTGATATTCACCACCAACATCAAAGAAGCATTGGATGACACCAACATGATTTTCATTGCAGTTGGAACTCCAATGGCTGAAGACGGAAGTGCAAACCTGGATTATATTTTCTCTGCAGCTTCAGATATTGCAAACAATATTACAAAGGATTCAATTGTGGTCATAAAGTCAACAGTTCCTGTGGGAACAGGTTTCCAGGTAAGAGACCATATCAACAGTATTTTATCTCAAAAGGGTTCTGATGTTGAAATAAAAATTGCTTCCAATCCGGAGTTTTTAAAGGAAGGTCATGCAATCGAGGACTGCCTGCATCCTGACCGTATCGTTATCGGTGCAGAAGAAGATGAAGTCTTTGAAACCATGAGAGATTTATACTCACCGTTTGTTTTAAACCATGACCGGTTTGTTATGATGGACATCAAATCATCTGAAATGACCAAATACGTTGCAAACGCAATGCTTGCAACAAAGATATCATTCATGAACGAGATAGCAAACATCTGTGAGGTTACCGGTGCAAATGTCCAGAACGTGCGTAAAGGAATCGGATCAGATAAAAGAATTGGTTATGACTTCATATATGCAGGATGCGGATATGGGGGAAGCTGTTTTCCTAAAGACGTTCAGGCACTTATCAATACTGCACAGGTTCACGGATACGAACCTAAAATACTCTCCACAGTAGAGGGAGTAAACAAAAAACAGAAAACAGTTCTCTTTAAAAAGGTCATTGACAGGTTCGGAGAAGACCTCACAGGAAAGACATTCGCAATATGGGGACTTGCATTCAAGCCTGGAACCGATGACGTAAGGGAAGCCACATCACTTGTGGTTGCATCACACCTCATAGACCACGGAGCAAAAATCAGGGCATACGATTCACAGGCAACAGAAGAGTTCAAAAAGGCAATCGATGACAAGTACCTTGATTCAATTGAATTTGCAGACCTCAGATATGACGCACTTGATTCATGTGATGCACTTATACTGATTACAGAATGGAAGGAATTCAGAAACCCTGACTTTGATATTCTCGCAGAAAAGCTCAATCATAAGGTAATATTCGACGGAAGAAATATCTACGACAAAAAGATACAGAATTTAGGATTTGAATTATATCAGATAGGATGTTAATATGGCTCTAGTATCAGTAATTATCCCTACATACAATGTGGAAGACTATATAGGCGAATGTTTGGACAGCATATGTAATCAGACCTTGAACGATATTGAAATCATCTGCATTGATGACGGATCTGACGATTCCACTTTAGATAAGTTAAATGAATATGCATCTAAAGATGACAGAATCAAAGTGATATCACAGGAAAATAAGGGTCCTTCTTCTGCACGTAATGCAGGTTTGGACAATGCTTTAGGGAAATATATCTATTTCATGGATTCAGACGATTATCTTGAACTGAATGCTCTTGAAAAGTTAACTGATATTGCTGAAGAAAATTCACTGGACCTAATTATATTCAAACTGATCAATTTTGATGATGGCAGCGAAGAAAAGTATGAGACAAGATACTATAATATAGAAGCATTAAGCGATTTGAAAAATACTGTATTTTCATATAAGGACATTCCTGATAAAATATTTCATATCGCAGTATCACCGCCGGGCAAATTATTTAAAAGGGATCTCATTAAGGATATACGCTTTATTGAAGGTGTGATATTTGAAGACAATATCTTCTTCATTGAAGCACTGTTCAATTCCACAAGATTATATTTCTATGATGAATATCTCTACAACAGACGTGTCAGGCCGGGGTCTCTTATGACCTCCAAAAAGAATTTTGCAGACTACATTTTTGTTTCAAACAGGCTTATAGACATAACCAAGGAAAATGGCATGTTTGATGCATGCAAGGCTTCACTTTTTGACAAGATTATCATCAACAACTATTCAAGATTCAGCCAAAGTCAGGGTGAAAGCAAACTTGAATACTTTGACAAGCTCAAAAAGGATTTCCTTGCCAAAAAAGAGGAATATGCAGATGACAATGTATTTGAAATAATCCCGTCAAGACCTAGGGAAATATTTAACAGCTGCATAGAGTCTGAAAATGCAAGGGAGTTTGACCTGTCAGTTAAACTTATAGATAGTGAAATCCTACTCCAAAGAACAGAAGATGCACTTGAGACTAAAAAAGATCAGTTCAGAAATTACAAAGAGGTAACAAAAGCCCAACTCAGGTCTCTCAGACATGATAAAAACCAGCTTATCAACAATTCTAAAAGACTGTCAGCCAAAGTCAATGAGCTGTCCTATGAACAAAAGCTTCTTGTTAAGGAGAACAAAACCTACAAGCAGGAAAATAGGCATCTCACAAAGGTCAACAAGGAACTTATGAGTTCAACAAGCTGGAAAGTTACAAAACCGTTGAGGCTTGCCGGAAGGGTAGCCAAAAAATAGCTTAACTTTTTTTATCCATTTACCTTCCGCACCTGATTAAATTTTATATATTTACTATTTTTTTTACATTAATTATTACTTTTGTTTATATTTCCAAAGACATATGATTAAATTAATATATGTAAAAATAAAAAATAAATATTGTAGAAAAATTCTACATTGTTATAACAATTTTGGTGTTTAAAAATGAATAAAAAGATAGGTTTTATTTTAGCTTTAGTCCTCGTATCTTTAATGATGCTAGGTTCTGTAAGCGCTGGTTTATTTGATTTTATGGGTGGAAATTCAAATCAGACCGCTAACGATGAGAATACCTTCATTGTAGGTTTTGACGCAGAATTCCCTCCATACGGATATAAAGACGATAATGGAAGCTATGTTGGTTTCGATTTAGATTTAGCAAAAGAAGTTTGTGAAAGAAACAACTGGACATTTAAAGCACAACCAATCGATTGGGATGCAAAAGATGCTGAATTAGAATCAGGATCTATCGACTGTATCTGGAACGGTTTCACCATTGACGGCAGGGAAAACGATTACCTCTGGTCCAACCCATACTTTGACAACAAACAAATATTTGTTGTAAAATCAGACTCAGGAATCAAATCCATTGCTGATTTAAAAGGTAAAACTGTAGAAACACAAAAAGATTCATCTGCATTAGCAGCTCTCCAGGGCGACAATAAAACTATTGCAGACACTTTCGCTACATTAACTGAAGTTGCTGACTATAACACCGCATTCATGGACCTCGAATCAGGTGCATGTGACGCAGTTGCTATGGATATTGGTGTAGCAGAATATGATATCGACCAAAAAAATAATACCGATGCATTTTCCATCCTGGATGAATCCATCACTACCGAAAAATACGGTATTGGATTCAAAAAAGGTAACACCGATTTAAAAGACACAGTACAAAAAACTTTAGATGAAATGTTTAAAGACGGTACTGTTTTAAAAATCGCAGAAAAATACGGTATTTCCGAAGATGCTTTAATCCAAGGTTAAATAAATTAGTTTAGAGGGGAGAATTAGTTATATGATATTAAGTACAGTAATTGAACAATTACTAGGAGGTATGGTTACCTCAATTGAGATATTTCTATTAACTCTCTTATTCTCTCTTCCTTTAGGTTTGGTTATTGCCGGAGGAAGAATGAGTAAGTTTGCGCCGCTCAGGTGGCTCATGAAGATATATATTTCAATCATGAGAGGTACTCCATTGATGTTGCAGTTAATTGTAGTATTTTTCGCACCGTACTATGTATTCGGAATCAATCTTTCAGCGGATTACAGGTTCATAGCCGTAATCATAGCATTTACAATCAACTATGCTGCATATTTCGCTGAAATCTACAGAGGAGGAATTGAATCAATTAACAGCGGACAGTATGAAGCGGCTCAGGTATTGGGTTACAGTAAAATAGAAACATTCTTCATAATAATCATGCCACAGGTATTTAAGGTCATTCTTCCTTCAGTAACTAATGAAGTGATTACTCTTGTAAAAGATACTTCCTTATCATTTGTAATTGCAATTCCGGAAATGTTTACAGTTGCTAAACAGATTGCAGCTGCAGACGCATCTATATCTGCACTTCTCGTAGCAGGTATTTTCTACTACATATTCAACATTGTCGTTGCATTTGTAATGGAACATCTAGAAAACAGAATGAATTATTATGAATAGGGGGAGTATTAAATGAGTTTACTTGAAATCAAAAATCTTAAAAAAAGCTTTGGTGACAATGTGGTTTTAAAGGATATTTCCCTAAGTGTTGATAAAGGGGAAGTATTGGCCATTATCGGACCTTCCGGTTCAGGTAAATCCACACTGCTTCGATGCATTACCGATTTAGAAGAGGAAGACAGCGGAGAAATAAACTTTGAGGGAACTTTCGGACTTGTATTCCAGAATTTCAATCTGTTCCCGCACCATTCCGTAATGAAAAACATTACCAATGCACCTATACGTGTACAGAAAAGAGACAAGAAAGAAGTGTTTGAGCATGCGCGCAAACTGTTATCTCAAATGGGTCTTGAAGACAAGGAAGACGCTTATCCTTGTGAGCTTTCAGGAGGTCAGCAGCAGAGGGTTTCAATTGCAAGGGCTCTTGCGATGAATCCGGACATACTGTTTTTTGACGAACCTACCTCAGCACTGGATCCTGAACTGACAGGTGAGATTTTAAATGTAATTAAGGATTTGGCTGCTCAGAACATGACAATGGTCATTGTAACTCACGAAATGGCCTTTGCACGTAATGTTGCAGATACAATCATCTTCATGGACGGTGGAGTGATTGTTGAAGAAGGAACTCCAGAAGAGGTATTTTCATCCGACAACCCGAGGATGAAGGATTTCCTTGGAAAATTCTACGATTAAATTTTTACAATTTAATCAACTATTTTTTTATTTATTTTAATTGCATCAATGACTGATTATTTTAATAGTGTTTTACCCAAATTATAAAATAATCATTTGTTCTTTTTATATTTTTGATTTTTATCACATAGCTTAAAAATGTTTTTTCTCTCACCTACATTTCACTGACAATTTTTATCATTTTCGATAATTTTTCATAAAATATATAAAATATTGTTACTATAATAGTATTAATTAAAGATTAAAATGCTAATAGGTGTTGATATATGAAATGTCCAAATTGTGAAAGTGAAAATTCAGATACTGCAAAATTCTGCAAAAAATGCGGTACTGCATTGAATGCGGAAACAGGTCCCAACAGTCATGAGACCCTGGTAAAGTCCATGAACGAACAGAAATCATCCAACAACAATACTAAAATAATAATTATAGCATTGGCCATTGTTGCAGTTGTTCTGGCAGGTGCATTCGTATACATGTTTACAGCCGGAGACTCAGCAAGCAATTCAGCCAACAATGTCAACTCAGCATCAAATAACGCATCACAGGTTGATACTGACGATGCCAACAGTGACAAAGCTGTCTCTGCATCCAAACCGGCGCAGTCTGCGAAATCTTCCATGAAGATACAGGGAGGTAGTTTCTCCACAGGAAGTGCGGATGCGGACAAGACTTATGCGCAGATATATGTAGGTACAGAACATTCAGGTGAAAGCGTTATCGTTCAGATATTCTATTCAAGAGACGGAAACAGCTTAAACAATGGTAATATGGTGCCTGCTAATGTACATTCAGACGGTTATCTCTACATTACCAGTGCTGATGCATATCTGTACTATCCGGATTATGCTACAATCAAATTATATGATTCAAACAGTAATCTTTTAGATACCCAAAGTGTTTCACTCACACCAACAAGTGGAACCCAGTACTTCTAAAATCATATAATTTTCTTTTTCTTTTTTTAAACTCAAAAGTTTATATAATAATAACAAAATAAAATAATCATGTTTTTAATATTTAAAAGGAATTAATATGAAAGTTTCTGTAATAATGCCTGTTTTCAATGAGGAGAAATATGTCAGAAAAGCCATTGAAAGCGTTCTGGGTCAAACTCTTGATGATTTTGAACTGATTGTTGTAAATGACGGGTCATGCGACAGCACCCTGGACATCATCAGACAGTTCACCGATTCAAGAATCAAGTTGATCAACCAGGACAATCAGGGTCCCGGCGCTTCCAGAAACAATGCATTGAGACATGCCCGTGGAGAATATATCATGTTTCTGGATGGTGATGACTGGTACTGTCCCGATGCCATCGAAACGGCATACAGTGAAGCCAAAAGCAGAGATACCGACATTTCAATCTTTCAGATTATCAAGTATGACGGCAAGTATTCCAAAAATGACTGGTTCAACCTTGACAATTTCGACGAAACCTTTGAAGATAGGGTTTTCAATCCCCATGACAGCGGAGATTTCCTATTTGATATATCTGTAAGTGCTTCTCAAAAGATATTTCGAAGGGACTTTTTAGAAAGGATAGATGCAAGATTTCCTGAGGGCATATTTTTTGAGGACATGCCGTTCTTCTTTTATACCTATCTTAAAGCGGAAAGGGTTTCCATTATCAAAAAGCATCTTTATGTGAGACGAAAGCATGAGGGGTCAACTACCGAACATGTCGGCGGGAAGTTTCTTGATACAGTTCCGGCAGGCCAAATTCTGATGGACATTTTCATTGAAAACGGATGGTATGATATGTATAAGTTTGACCTTATTGCATTCAAGATAAACGGTCCCCGCTATGCCCTGATGGCAATCGATGAAGAATATAAAAAGCCCCTCTACACTCTGATTAAGGAAGACTATGAAAAAATAAAAGCCACACCATATTATGGGGACTATCTTGAAAATCTGGGTCCTGTAAAAAGGAAGTTTTTCACAGACATCATAGCTTCAGGGAACTATGATGACTTTTTAAGACTGTCTAAAAAATAACTTCATTCCAGATGAAATCTTTGCCGGCCAGACTGGTGATAAGTATTGATGCTGTGCTTATTAAAGCAAATATTGCTGTGACCTCTATTGGTGTGAATGAAATGAATCCTAAAAGCAGTACTAATTCTGCAATATAAAACACTCTTTTTGAATGACTTACTTTAACATAGCTCAATATTCCTAAAAGCACCGGAGTCAATATTATTGCTAAAATAAAGAGTATTGACATTTCAAGGCTTACCATTCCATATATCGGCTTATTTAACAATCCCATAAAGAGATACATTTCAAGGACTGTGAGGAAAAATCCCTGCACTCCTCCGCAGATTGCCTGGGACAGGGTATGTTTTTTCAAAAGCACCCTTGACCATATAACCATAGGATAAAGAATTCCAAAAAGTGAACCGACTGGTCCGAGAAGCAGTATCAGTGCTGCAACAGGACCGCTCAGACCGGTTGTGTGGACACTTATTTTCCACTGTGTAGTAAACAGTAAAACAACACCGGTGTTTACTGAATAGCACAGAAGAAGCAGTGTTAGGAAATTGTCCAGATTTAAAAATATGCATATGAGAAATCCTATAAAATAGCTTACAATTCCTACAATCAGAGGCATATAGCGGTCGCTTCTGTTTGATATGTCCCTGTCAGTGTTCAACTTTTTTGCCCAGAACAGTATGATGGCCAGAGGTAAAAGGGAAGAAAAAACAAGTGAAATCAATTCCAGGACAATGAATTTTGAAACATCAAAGCTTCCGTTTTCAAATGACAGAACTGCACATATGATTAAAAATAAAGGTATTGTTATAATCGGCGGATTTGTTATTGTTGAAATTGATTTAGCTATCTTTAACCTGTTCATATAATTATATATACTATTTTTCAGTTAATAAGTATTATGAAAGTTAATTTAAAACCACGTTCAATGATGTATCCTTCACCTGCCGTTGTTGCAACCGCCTATGACAGTGAAGGCAAAGCCGATGCATGCACACTGGCATTCGCTGCAATGTGCTCCCACAGGCCTCCGGCAGTGATGATAGCGATAAACTCCACTTTAAAAAGAAAAACATTGAAAAGCATTCTTGAGACAAAAGAGTTCTGCATAGGTTTTCCAAGCGCCGAACATGCTGCACAAACAGATTATATGGGAATATTTTCAGGTTATGACACTGACAAGATTGATGATGTGGGATTCACCCATAAGAAAGCAGAAATGGTTAACGCTCCTGTTATAAATGAGTTTAAAGTTTCAGTTGAATGCAGGGTGATGCATGTTTCAGAAGTGGGAAGCCACACCCAGATTACCGGTGAGGTAGTAAATATCCAGGCCGATGAGGATATTTTAAATAATAAAGGCAAGGTTGATTTTGAAAAACTTGATCCGTTGGCATATGATGATGTTGGATATGACTATTACCGGATGGGTGAAAAAATAGCTGATGCTTTTAAAATCGGATTAAAATATAAAAAATAGGGTTTATGATGGGATTTGTTTGAAAATCAAATCATAAACTCCGTCTGTAAATTTATTTAGATATTTGGTTACAATATCTCTTGAAAGAATTATTGTAACAGCTAAAATGAGCAGTGTTATGCATATGCAGTATGCCTTCAGATGATGTTGGAAAATACTTTTAAAGGGACCTTCCAAAGATATCCTGAAGTAGCAGTGCAGCAGATGAATAATTTTGTTTAAATTAGTGTCAAGTATTATATTAATATAGCTTAAATTATTGTAAAGTGGCCGACAATATTGTTGCAACTGCAATTGTTGTCAGTGCAACATTTATATATGATGACAAATTAATAATAAGTTAGAAATCATTTTTTACACATTTATTCAAATTACGATAATGAAAATTTAATGATTTTATAATTTTAAGTAAAGATAATATGACACTTGAAGAATTTAAGAAAATCGATTCTTCAATGCTTCCGGTTGGAAAACTGATACCCATGATTGCAAGGAGTCAGACAATATACATCAACAACAACCTTGCATCACTGGAAATTAACGCCACACAGCTTCATCTGATGTTTGAGATATCACACCAGAACCATATCAATCAGGAAAAAATATCACAAAGATGCAACATCAACAAGGGTTCAGTTGCAAGATCAATAAAGAAACTGGAAGATAAAGGATTGATTATAAGAGAGATAGATGAAAACAATCGTCGTCAAAACAAGATTTCACTGACAGAACACGGAGAAAAAACCCTAAAAAAAGCAATTGAGATTCTAGACAATTGGGAAGAGAAAGTATTTGACAGTGAATACATTGAAATGGACGTATTGCAGAAGGTATTGAAAAAGATGGCCATTAAAGCCATAGAGCTAAACAAAAAAGGGGAGAAAAATGAGTAAAACTAAAAGCAAAAACATTGAAATGATTACAGGAGACCCTAAAAAGGCAATCATCAAGCTTGCACTTCCTATGATGCTTTCGATGTTACTAATCATGATGTACAATATTGCAGACAGTATATGGGTAGCCGGTCTAGGTGCCGACGCACTTGCTGCAATAGGATTTATCACACCACTGTTTATGGTGCTTGTCGGACTTGGAAACGGAATAGGAGCAGGTGCAAACTCTCTCATTGCAAGGTCAATCGGTGCTAATAACTATGACGGAGCAAACAATGCGGCACTGCATGCAATCGTTTTGTCAGTAATCGTTTCAGTAATATTTACAATAATCATTGAAGTGTTTATGGTTCCTATCCTTCAGTTCATGGGTGCCGGAAGCACAATTCAGTATGCGATGGCCTACAGCTACATCATATTCGGATTCCTGTTCATATTCGTATATTCAGGTGTGGCATCAGCAATATTCAGATCAGAAGGTGACATGAGACGTGCAACAATAGCTATTGCAGTTACAGCAGTACTCAACATTATACTTGACCCTATTTTCATATATATTCTCAACCTCGGAATAGCAGGTGCTGCATGGGCAACAATCGTCTCAGCTGTAATGTCATGTCTTGTAATGAGCTACTGGATTTGGGGTAAAAAAGACCTGTACCTTGACTTATCCCCTAAAAATTTCTCATATTCATCAAAAATTATGATTGACACATTGCAGGTTGCAATTCCTTCAACACTGGAAAACATCGTATTTTCAGCTTTGGCAATTATCATCAATTCCATGCTTGTTATGGCCGCTGACACAACAGCGGTTGCAGTATATACTGCATCAATGAGAATTGTACAGCTAGCTATGATTCCGCTTATAGGATTTGGAACAGCAGTGCTTACAGTTGCAGGAGTGGCATTCGGTGCGCACAACTACAAAAACCTTCAGACTGCACATTCCTATTCAATTAAAATAGGATTTGCAGTATCCATAATATTGGGAGCTATAATGTTTATATTCTCAACACAAATTGCTACAATGTTTTCATACACTGAAGCAAGCGCATCCCTTTCACCGCAGATTGCAACTGCAATATCAGTACTGAGCCTCTTTGTTCTTGCAATTCCTCACGGAATGATGTCATCCATGATGTTTCAGGGTGTCGGAAAAGGAACATATTCACTGCTGATTACACTTTTAAGGTCCCTGATTTTAGAAAGTGTATTTGCATATCTGTTCTGTTTCATATTCGGATGGGGACTTACAGGAATCTATGCAGGTGTGGTATTCGGCTGTTTTGTAGGAGGAACCGTCGGATACATCTGGGCGAAATTCTTCATCAGAAAATTCAAACAGATTTCAATCAAAAAATATGCGCCACAGGCGGAATAATAATGCAAGAATGCCATGGCTTCTTTTAGTCATGGCCAAATTGCAAATTTTTGATAAAACCATTTTTTAATTAAAAGCATACTTATTTTAAAAAGTTTTTTTTGGGTTTACAAATTCCTTTTATTATAACAAGAGTTTAATGGACAAAATTTATTAATTATTAAACATTAAACTATTAATAATGTTTTAGGTGCATTTTATGAAGGAAAAATCCGTTGATGAATTAATCATTTCATACTTGTTTCCACCATCCAAGGATATTGCAGGAATGATATTGGCAAAGAGATTTATGGTTGAAAAGAAGCCTTTTGATGTTATCCAGGCTAACATAAAAAGTGAAAATGATTTTGAATTTAAAAAACTAGTTGATGAATACATCAATGAACAAATCCTAATTGACAGCAACTGCAATCCTAATTTTCCAAAATGCATCTTCCCATTTATTGATAAATCTATGGAAATCCTGGATAAAAGAGATACCTATAAGAAAATAAATACAATAGTTTGGAAAATTGCCAACAATTTTTTGGCTCTGGAATACAAGCTCAAACATCCTGAAGTATACTGGGCCGCTGAATTTTCAGATCCACTATTATTCGGCATCTACAATCAGAGATTGGATAATGATAAAAATAAAAACATAAATGATATGGAATATCTCAGTAAAATCAATGAGGCAATTAGTCAACTCAACAAAACTGAGAATACGGATTTTCCCATTATTGAAGACAATACCAATGTTCATTTTTTAGTTGAATACTTAACATATCTTTTTGCTGATGAAATAATTTTTACAAATAAAAATCAGATGGATATGATGTTAAATCAGTTTCCTGTTGATGTGAAATCTTTTGTTGAGGATAAATCCGTAATTAAACCTCACCCTACCCTTCCTGAGGAATATTATCATGTCATAAATTCTGATGATGATTTTGATTCATCCAAAATCAATATCGGATATTTTGGAAATATCTACAGCAAAAGGCATTTTGAAATAGTTTATAATGCCTTTGAAATCTTAAATCATAAGCATAAAGATAAGCTGGAGTTTCACTTTTATGTATATGAAAAGGATTTCGTTTTACAGTTAACCGAAGGGCTTGAAATCTCAAATAATCTTCATATAAAAGATGCCGTTGATTTTCTCGAATTTTTGAATTTGACTACAAAACTTGATGTGCTCATCGTCAATGATTTGATTACTTCTGACTGCTTTGATGCAAACCCGTATCTTCCTTCAAAAATTTCGGATTATGCCGGTTCCGGAAGTGACATATGGGCAATCTGTGAGAAGGGAAGTACACTTAGCAGGTGTGACGTCAAATACAGGTCATACATTCACGATTTGAAATCAAATGTTGATACGTTGGCTGAAATACTGAAAGACCACTCATATGATGATGATTTTTCGGTTTCTGACAGCTATGAATATTATATGCAGAAAAGACTGACTCGATTAAATGTACTCATTGATACGGAACACAAAAAAGCAGAGAAAGCAAAGAATGATGTTAAAAAATTTAAAAAGGCAAATTCAAAATTAAAAAAGGACAATTCCAACATTAAACAGGAAAATGAAGAAATATTGTCTTCAAATAGCTGGAAACTAACTAAATCATTTAGAAAAGTAGGCAGTATAATAAAAAAGTAATTTAATCGGATTGCTGTGATGAGAAAGATTAAGTCAATCATCTTTTATACTTTTTTTAACATAGTATATCTATGGAATTCATACTTAACAACAAGAGATATTCTATAATCAACCATGAGCTTTACATCAACTATCTGATGGTTGACAGCTATTTCAGGGACAATCATTCCAAATACGACTATGACATCAGCTTTGATTTCATTACACCTATTCTTGAAAAGGACAAGGTTGAATTTGATGACATTCTTGAAGGTACTGCAGTTCTTGAGGAGCTGATTGAAAAAGAGGAAATCAATTTCATAGCCAACGGCGTCAGTATTGATGAACATGTAAACGGTAATTTCAGGATAACTTATCAGGATTTGGAATTCGTTAATGTTAAGGTTGGGGAAGCCATCCCGTTGCTGATTGCACTTAACTCACTTCTCACATACAGGCCAATTGTCACACTGGCACAGATTAAAGAGGAGCTTGACTATTTTCTTGAAAAATTCAGAAGTTATGAAAATGATGATGGAATGTAATTATAATTTTAAAAAAATAAAATATTGAAGTTTAATGAACTCAATATGTTTCATTTACTTCTTTTAGTCTTTTTAGAGACCTTTCGAAAATCTCGTCATTATTAATATTGTATCTGAGCTTGTTTACCCTGCTGTGTGCATGGACTGTTTTTGGAACTGACATGTAATCCCCGTAGATTGTCTTTAAGTGATGGTCATAGTCATGAGGCACAGGAAATACCTTATCTCCGAATTTTGTCTCTTTCAATGGGAACAGCTTGTCGTCTTCTAAAAGCATCAGGTCATATAGGTTATATGGGCCGCATGCCCCTTCAACTCCAGGCAATATATATTTCTGTCTGTCGAAGGTCAAATCAAGCTTGTCATAGACTATTTTAAGCCTTTTATCTTCATCCATTTCATCATAGATGTTTTGGAAGAGTTCCTTTTTGGTTAAAAAGTAATGGCGCTGATATTCCTCACTAGTTATATCAGGTTTTGTTTTTATGTAGTCATATGGGAAAACATCTATGCCTGCAAGGATAGGGTAATCTCCATTTGGAAGATAATCCCTTAAAAAAATCAAAAGAAAACTTCCGATTATTTCTCCTTTGAACTTGCGCTGCTTGTATTGGAGCTTGATGATGTCATCGATTTTGTGTTTTTTGACTTCTTCGTGGATAATCTTGTCAAACTTGAGGTAGTCTTCCCTCATCATTCCTATATCAGTATCATCATCCCATGGGATGAAGTAGTTATGGCGTATTCCTCCCAGAAGAGTTCCGTAGTCAAGCCACCAGTTAAGGTCGTTTGCCTTGCAGATGTTGTTTACGAACTCAAGAAGTTCAGTGCAGAGAAGATGAATGTTTTTTAGAATTCCTATTGATTCATGCTTGTAGTCCAAAAAAAGCACGTTAAACAAATCGTTTGTGGAGTCCATGTACTTTTTTTGAAGTTCCATTTCATCACGCAGCTGCTGAATTTCTTTTTTTAAATCATTGCTAACCTGGTTTTTATTGTTTTTGTTAGGTAAAATATATTTTTCATACTGTTCCTTGTAAAACCTGTAGCTGTTACTTTTATTTAAAAAATAATTTTTAATTCCCATATAATCACGAATAAAATATTTAAATATAGTATAATTTTTAAAAATAATAAAATAAATAGTTTTTGACAGAAAATAAGTTTATTCAATAAATCTGTTAATCAATAACAGTGTATTTTCAGTTGAACCATCATCAGCTCAAAATCAGTAAATGATTGAGATAATACGCTTTAAATTGCTTCTTTGATATAATTATCCTCATTGAAAACCGGAAAACAGATATTTTCCTTATAACTACTAATTTTAATATTTATCTGAATTGAGGCATTGATTTTCAATTTAAATATTTATATTAGATAAATCTAATTAATATTAATGATTATTCAATGCAATAAAGATAATATAAGCCAAGTTTTCGAATATATCGGTGATGATTATGAGAAATGCTTATACCTGTATATAGATCTTGTAAAATATGGAATTGAAAATGAAAACTTTAACATTTGGATACAGTATAGTGACAATGAAATAGTCTGTCTGGTTTCCCAATATTATACAGGAATGCAGATATACAGTAAAGATTATGATTTGGATGCTTTGGAACTTATGGATTTTTTAACTGAAAAAGACCCTGATGTAATTTCCGGAATGGAAAAAAGCATGCTGAAGATAAAAGATGCGTTCAGCGAATATCATGAAACCATAGGTTTCGTTGGAAGATTGAAAAACTTAACTTATCCTCCAAATCCAAATGCCTATTCCGCAGAAGATGATGAAATCGAAGAAATAGCACGATTGGTCAGTCAGGATGAAAACATAGGAAAACATTACGGATTTGAATCAATATATAAACAGTTTTGCGATAGAAGAGAGGACGGTTTCGGACGCAATTTTCTTGACAGGGATGAAAACGGAGAAATAATATGTCATGTCGCCACATCTGCCGAACTTCCGGAATTGGCAGTAATCGGAAGCGTAATCACTTCACCCAAATATCGCTCAAAAGGTTATTCCAAGAAAAATTTATCTGCATTATGCAAACAATTGCTTTTAGAAGGTAAAAATGTTTTTTCATATTTTAATTACCCTCCATCAGTTAAAATGCATTTGGGTGTTGGATTTGAAAAAATAGGCCATTGGGTTAAATTTAAAAGACCGTAAAAACATAAAATATAACATATTTTAAAAACAATAAAACAGAGGATTATTCTATGAACTCCAATACTTGGGAAAACAGGAAAGAAAATGAAGTTATTGGAATTGTTGGCGGGTTTGGCTCTTATGCAACATTGAATTTTTTTAAACGGATTTTAGATTCTTATCCTGCTGAAAAAGAATGGGACAGACCAAGAATATTAATAGACAATTACTGTACATTGCCCAGCAGAGTAAGAGGAATACTATATGGAGAAAATGTTGATAAAATAATAGATGGCCTCTCCCATTCCGTAAACAGTTTAATCAATGCCGGTGCAACAAAGATTATCATTTCATGCAATACTGCACATTACTTTCTAGATGACGTATATCTCAAAGTCCCTAAATGCAAAGGAATAATCATAAACATTATAGAAGAGCTGGCTATTTATCTGAACAAACATGAAGTGTCTGAAATAAGTTTAATAGCTACAGAAGGAACCCTTGAATCAGAATTATATCAGAAAACATTTGATGAATACAACATCAAAATCAATGCTCCCGACAGAAATGATTTTTCAAAAATGTCAGAACTAATAGAAGTGGTAAAGCAGAATAAGCCTATAGATTCCCAGGTAAAATCCCAGTTCATTGATTTGCTTAAAAAACAAAAAAACAAATCAGTTATTTTGGGATGCACAGAGTTTCCGGTGATCTATAATGAAGTTAAACAGGATTTGGAAAAACTGGACATTACCATATATGATCCTTTAGAGATTGCTATTTTAAAAATCAAAGATAAAAATCAATTGTGATAATTATGGATGCAGTAATATTGGCCGCCGGAATGGGCAGGCGTTTAAAAAGCTTAACTAAAGACAAAACTAAATGCATGTTAACAGTGAATGACGTTACATTAATTGAAAGAATGCTGAAACAATTGGACAGGCTCGGCCTGAATAAAATTATAATAATTGTAGGATATCAGTCCGATAAATTAATCGATTTCACATCTCATTTGAATATAAAAACCAAAATCGAATATGTCTTCAATGACATCTACGATAAGACAAATAACATCTATTCACTCTTTTTAGCAAAACATTATCTTGAAAATTCAGACTGTCTGATATTGGAAGCGGACCTGATATTTGAAGACGGCATTCTGGAAGATTTAATCAATGATTCCAATCCAAATCTTGCATTGGTCGACAAGTTTGAATCATGGATGGACGGAACAGTCGTGACAATTGATGAAAATAACACTATCCTCAATTTCTATGCGAAAAATCAGTTTTCATTCAAAGACATAAAAGATTACTACAAGACAGTCAATATCTATAAATTTTCACAGGAATTTTCAAAACATTACTATGTTCCTTTCCTTGAAGCATATATCAAATCATTAGGTTACAATGCATACTATGAACAAGTATTAAAAATCATCACTAATTTAAATGAAACCGACATGAAAATCAAAAAGCTCACAGGCGAAAAATGGTATGAAATAGATAATGTACAGGATTTAGATATAGCAAGGTCAATATTTGCCAAGGAAGATGAAAAAGTTGATTTGATATCCAAAAGGCATGGAGGATACTGGAGATATTCTGCATTAACAGATTATACAAACTTTTCCAATCCTTATTTTCCTCCAAAGACATTAATATCAGAAATGAAATTCAACTTTGAGGAATTGCTTAAAAGCCGTCCCTCACATATTGACGTGAATACATTGCTGGTTTGCAAATATTTCAATATAACTCCCGAAGAGATATGCATCGCAAACGGCATTCATGAAACAGTCAAATATCTAACAGAATATTATCTAAATGATGATTTTAAAATAGGGCTAATGGATGATGAATTTAACAGTTATGTGCCTGAAAAAAATCGTGTAATATATAATGGCTTTAAAGACGATTACAAATATGATTCAAATGACATCATAAGCTATTTCGGCAATGAAAATATAAGCATGCTCATATTAGCCAATCCCGATAATATTTCAGGAAATTACATTTTCGAACGTGACATGAAAAAACTAATAAATTGGGCTGATGAAAACAATATTCTTCTGGTTATTGACGGGTCTTATATTGATTTTGTCGATGCCGAGCATAATTCCTCATTTTTGACTCAGGAAAATTTAGACAAATATGCCAACCTGATTATGATGGAAGACATATCCTGTTCCTACGGAATATCCGGTTTGAGCCTATGCGTTTTGGCATCTCAAAATGCAGACCTGATCAGGCATATTAAACAGAATCTGCCTAAAAACAATATTGATTCCTTCAGCGAATTCTATCTGCAGATATTTGAAAAGTATAACTTTGAATATGAAATGAGTCTTGTTAAGTTCAAGAATTCCAGAAAGCAATTCATTGAATCACTGAATAAACTTGAAAACATTTCAGTTATCACTTCACAGTCATGCTTCATAATATGTGAAGTTTCAGGTAAATCAAATAGCAGGGAACTGTCAAAAATTCTTTTAAATGATTATAATATTCTTGTTAAAGACTTATCACTCAGTGAACCTTTCAAAGGTAAATCTTTAATGAAGATAATGATAGGAAATGATGATGAAAATAATGAACTCATTAATAAATTAGCTAAAATCTTAAATTAAATTAGGTGTACTTATGTTCTTTAAAAGAGATTCACAAAAAGATGAATTGAAAAATGAAATAGAAGAGTTAAAAAAAGAAATAGCAAGCTGTAAAAAAGAAATAAAAAGTTCCAAAAAGCAGATTTCCAGATTAAAATCAATGCGAAAAAATGACGAAAAAATTTTTGAAACTCATCATGACTATTTCACAACATTATTTTTGGATTATGAATTAAAACCTAAAGGAATATTGAAAGATATGCAGGAATTATCTCAGGAAATTCTGGATTTTGAGGTAAATGTATGCAATAAACACGACTTGACATACTGGATATCAGCAGGAACCCTTCTGGGTGCACATAGACATAAGGGTTTTATCCCCTGGGATGATGATATGGATATGGGACTGATTAGAAAGGATTATATTAAATTATGTGAAGTTACACCTGATGAAATAAAAAATAACAATGCAGAGGATTTTTTCACATTCAGGGTTCATCCGATGGTAAGGGAAAACTTTGTATTCCCATTCACCAGATTGGAATGTGTAACTGAAAATAAAGACTTTTTAGCAGGAATTGATATTACTCCATATGAATATTCCAAAACCAATGAATTTGAACTTAAGGAATTTAGAGATTTTAGAGATGAATTCTTTATAAGATTATCCGGTGGTGAAAACATAGAGACTATCGTGGATGATATGTATGAAAGGTTTAATCTGGATTATGACAGCGGTGATTATATCATCAAAAATCCGACATATATCAGGCATGCGAGACATTATAATAAGGAAGTTGCCTGTTGGGATATTGATAGATTCCTACCCGTAGGAAAAATAGAATTCAACGGAAAAAAATATAATTGCCCTAGAGATCCGGGTTATTTTCTTGTAGCTGATTATGATGATTTCATGCAAATCCCTAAAATTCTAATAGACCAGCATTATAGTGTAAATAAGTTAAGAAGAATTGAAAATATTGATGAGATTTATAAAGATGTGATTGAAAAAGTAAAAGAATGCAATGAAAACTTTGAATAATTAATCTTTTAACTTATTATAAGCAGTTTTCCCTATCGACCTGCGGATTATAGAATCCGGAGAATTCCTGCACAGTAATGTTAAAATTTAGTAATTTCTTAAATTATTTAATACCAAATAAAATATAGGATTAATAATATTGTGAAAGAAATGTAGATGGAACATGATTAAAAATCATATTAAAATAAGATATTCATTTAAATTAAAGAAAAAGTAAATTAAAATAAAAGTTAATGTAAAAAGTATGATTTTACTTAACACTATTTTACATTTAATTTAGGTGTTCTGTATATGAAACAGGTAGCTGTTTTTTTCCAGTAACAGTTGTTGCATGTTCTGCACTTAACCTCACCGTCTCCCTCAATCTGCCAGTCAACAAGGAAACTCGGGTCAGCAACGAAAGGCCTTTGCATGGAAATGAAATCAACCTTGGTTTTGTTTAATATGTTATTAATCTGTCTTTGGGTCTTGACTCCACCACCCATAATGACTGGAATATCCACATTGTCAATAATTCTGCTTGAATCCATAGCCAGCAACTTTTTTTCATAATTCTCGCTTGAAAAATACTGTGGTGAACGTGGACGGGTAATCTGAAGTGAATCAGCACCATGCTTTTCGAGAAGTTTTGCAATCTCTATTGTTTCATCAAGTGTCATTCCTCCCTTTTGAATATCAAAGGCGTTCAATCTGCAGTTGATATGCAGGCCAGTGTTCTGCTTGATGACCTTAATCATCTCAAGAACAATTCTCAAACGGTTTAATGTATTGCCCCCATACTTGTCGGTTCTCTTGTTGAAGTACGGATTGATGAATCTTGACAAAAAGTAATAGTTTCCCAAAGCTATTTGAATACCGTCAAAGCCGGCGTAATCCAATTTCTGAGCTGCAATAATATAATCGGTCTGGATCTTTCTTATATCATCAATGGAGATATCCTCGACACTCATATTCTGCTGTGCCTTTTTGTTGAACTGTACAAAACCGACCTGTGCAAAAATAGGAACGTCATATACATGGACCATGTCAGTCAGGTCCTTTGCTTCACGTACAAAACGTGTGTAGTTCATTGTCTGGGAATATTTGGAAAAAACATCACGGGGATAAAGTGAATAGAGCTCTGTTATGATTAAACCGACACCGCTTGCTGCAATATTTTCATAACGGTTGTATATTTCAGGAGTAAGGTTTCCCTGCTGTTCCCTTTCGGACTCCCACAGTCCTGTTCTTACAATTCTACTGTTTAACTTAAATTCACCGAAATCAACATTATCAAACAAATCTTTCATAATTAATATAATAGTTCTTTGAATATAAATAGCTTTTATATAATGAATTATAAAATATCAAATAACAAATGGGGGTTAGAGAAATGAAGAAATATCTTGCGGTAATCCTGATTGCAATAATAGCTATCGTCGCCATTATAAGCGTATACTCACAGACAGAAACACAGCCTTCAAATGAAACAACACTGAGCGTATATATGGACTCATCAAATGTCAGCAACCTTGCAGATAACATCAAAACCCATTCCATATTTTCAGGCTATGACAATGAAACACTGACATGGCTTGAATCACTGAATCCGGATTATACGGTCCTATCTAACAATGACACATATGTCGTGATGAGCGAATCTGACGCTTCAAAAATTCCAATGGAATTTGCAACAGACGTGTCAATAACATGCACATTCAAGTGTAATGTTTTGGAAAAAAGGTCACTTGGAAACGGTCTGAAAGATATTCTATACGTTGACAATGTAGAATACCTTACACAAAATATAACATACTTTGATGTTTAAAAAAAAATAAAAAAAGGTTAGGAAAGTTAATTTCCTAATCTAAACTTCTTATAATATCATTAAGATACTAATGATTAAAACTGCAAACAAAGCAAGAAAGCTATTTTCTGAATTATTAGCCAATTCTATATTTTTATTTACATCCAATTTTCCATTAGTTTTACTGGTGTTTTGATCATCACCTGAACTTGGCAAATCGCTTAATGCATTTGCGTAATCAAAATCATCACTTAAAGGATTGTAGTTTTGATATTGATTTCCTGATGCATCTTCCATCAATGGACAGTAATATGCTGCAGTAGCGATATATAAACCGTGTGAACAGGATGATATTTCCCCTTCAAAGTACTCTTCAGTTTCATTATCGTCTGTAAAGTTGTCTTCTGAGGAATATGTATCATTGGAATAATTGCCTGCACTGTTATATGCGGTTTCTTTAGCAGTAGTGTAATAAATATGATATTTTATTGTATAATTTTTATAGAATGTATCATAGTAATCATGTAATACTTTCCAATCTTCTTTACTAATGCCGTATTGACCGCCTTCACCTGAGAAATCCTCACCTTCGTAGTCTTCCCAGTCTTCATCGTCCAGGTCATCTTCGTCGTCGTAGTCTTCCCAGTCTTCATCATCTAGGTCGTCCTCGTCGTCGTAGTCTTCCCAGTCTTCATCATCCAGGTCATCTTCGTCGTCGTAGTCTTCCCAGTCTTCATCATCCAGGTCATCTTCGTCGTCGTAGTCTTCCCAGTCTTCATCGTCCAGGTCATCTTCGTCGTCGTAGTCTTCCCAGTCTTCATCATCCAGGTCATCTTCGTCGTCGTAGTCTTCCCAGTCTTCATCGTCCAGGTCATCTTCGTCGTCGTAGTCTTCCCAGTCTTCATCATCTAAGTCGTCCTCGTCGTCGTAGTCTTCCCAGTCTTCATCATCTAGGTCATCTTCGTCGTCGTAGTCTTCCCAGTCTTCATCATCTAAGTCGTCCTCGTCGTCGTAGTCTTCCCAGTCTTCATC
>NZ_SUTM01000022.1:46669-47289 GCF_015062935.1 Methanobrevibacter sp.
TCATCTTCGTCGTCGTAGTCTTCCCAGTCTTCATCATCTAAGTCGTCCTCGTCGTCGTAGTCTTCCCAGTCTTCATCGTCCAGGTCGTCCTCGTCGTCGTAGTCTTCCCAGTCTTCATCGTCCAGGTCATCTTCGTCGTCGTAGTCTTCCCAGTCTTCATCGTCCAGGTCGTCCTCGTCGTCGTAGTCTTCCCAGTCTTCATCGTCCAGGTCATCTTCGTCGTCGTAGTCTTCCCAGTCTTCATCGTCCAGGTCGTCCTCGTCGTCGTAGTCTGCATCATCCAAATTGTCGTCATCAATATCATATGAAATGTCATTGTATTCATCTATTGATAAATCATTAATTTCATTGATTGTGTTGTCAACATCTGATGCGAAAGTGACACCAGCAGACATTATAAGAAGTGCAAAGAGAATAAAAAATGCAAAAATTCTATTTTTACTCATTTAATTCACCTCTTATTTAATTGTAAAAATATTTACAATTATAAGTAATGTATGATTTACATCATATATAAACATTCAAGTAAATTTTTTAGAGGCTCTTTCAAAAACTTAAGTGATTTTTAGAAAATCGCATTGTCCTCATCCCAATACCTCAGTTTTAAGTCAAATCTTTTT
>NZ_SUTM01000023.1 GCF_015062935.1 Methanobrevibacter sp.
TAATTCTACTTTCGTGGGAAAGTACCAGCCCGTGAAGTAAGAATCCTCGACCTCTTACAGGTCGAGGTAGTTCAATTAAATGAGTTTGTTTGTTTGATTTCAATGTTGAAATAAAATTGTATGATACATTCAAATCATAAAATTATTTATATGATTTATAACTACAATATAATTGTTGAAAGATTAATAAACCGTAAAATTATTTGGGATAACTTGGTAATCCTTGTTCATAAAAGCATATATTACCAAATATTATCGCCGGATATAGGTTAAGCTACTAAACAGGTGATTTAAAATGTGTTCTAGTGGAGGGCCAATGGCCGATATTGATTTGAAAAAATTGAAAACAAAAAAATACCATTGCAAAGATTGTGGAAATTCCTTTAAAGGTCTGGGAAGAAAAGTAGTTTGTCCTTCTTGCCAAAGTGACAACGTTGAACTTGCAGAGTAAATAAAATTTACTCTATTTTTTATTTTTTTTTAGTGATTTTTATGAACATTGATTTTGAAAACGATGAAATTCTATTTATTGAAGGTGAAACAGGAATGGTAGGCATCGTTAAAGTGGCCTATGAAAATAAGATGCTCTTTATAGCCACCCAGGACAACGAAGAAATAGTTCAGTTTTTGGAATCAGATGACATTATTGCGGTATCAAATTTCAAGAAAGACAAAAGGGCAATACGTTCACAGGCATACCTCAGCCGTGAAGAATCATCCCCTTTAGTAATTTTAAACAAGGATCATCCATCAACCAAACGTTTGGAAACTGTTATATCAATTGGAGATGAGGTTAATCTGAATTGCAACATTACTCCAGGAACCCATCCTGAACAGAATGTATTGTGTTCATGTGACAGTCTATCTGGACTCGAAATTGTCAAAACACCGACCGGCGTTAGACTGAACCGCCAATTTGATGATTATTCAATAGAAAAATTTTAGGTTGAAAAATGTTATTTGTCGACTCATTTTACATGTTTTTAGGACAGTTAGTTGTTCTTGTAATTGGTATTATACTCATATTATTGATTATAGCACTTATTTTAGGAATTCTTTTTGCACGGAAAAACAAGATAAAATTCCCGAGATTCCTGCTGTATATAGTTGATTTGCTGTATTCTCCTTTAAAGACAATAGCTCACTTTTTAAAATTGGACGAGAATCTCATTGACGATATGGCCATAAAGGTCCGTGATGAGCTCAACAAGGAAAAATTCAGGCGGATTCCTGCTGAAAAAACATTGGTGTTCCTACCTCATTGTCTTAGACATGGGGATTGTCCTGCAACACTTCAAAAGGAAGGTCTTAACTGTACTGAATGCGGATTGTGCTCCATCGGAGTCATCAAAAAGAAATCCGAACCATTAGGCTATAAATTATATATTGTTCCGGGTTCAAGTTTTGTCAAAAAGATAGTTATGGAAAACAAATTCCAGGCTGTACTTGGTGTGGCATGCCATGAAGATTTAAATCAGATGATGATGCTTTTGTCTGATTTTTGCCCGCAGGGCGTCCTTCTTGAAAAAACAGGATGCTTTGAGACAAAAGTTAATGTTAAAAAAGTATTTGAAAAATTGGATTCCAAATACTGATTTGACACTTTTAACTATATTATAAAATATCCTGAATATTTCTTATTTTTTCAAAGGTTTCTTCATCTTTTGTAATGTCAAATTTAAGATTTAGGAAATATAATTCTTGGTTAAATAGCTTATTTTCCTCATATTCTTCAATCAGTTCGTCCAATGTTGTTAAAATGAATGGATTCACTCCAATTTGAATATTTTTATTTTTAAGAATATCGATACTTTCTTCAAGGGTCAAATCGATTTTGGGATTTTTGCTTTTGATGTAGTTGATTTCTGCATATGCCATTGGACTTAATTCAAATGTCATACTGTATCTGAACAGTGCAAATGCGGTATCAAGCTGGTCTTCTTCTACATAATAGTATCCGAGTGTCCTGTAGCATCTTGCAATGTCTTGAGGATAATATGCATATTTGAGTGCATCAGTTGTATGCATGTAATATTTATTGTATGTATAGGTGTGCACCTTGTATATCTCACACAGCTCCAATATAATTCTTGAAGAAACCGGATTTATCTTAATGGCTTTTTTCAGGTATATCTCAGCTTCCTCGTATTTTTTCGATTCAAGAAGTAAAAATCCGTATATATAATATAAGTCAAGAAGAGGCTTATTGTCGGGAATGTATCTTAAAGTCTTTTCAGCTCCAACATATGTGTTGAATAATATTTCTTCTAAAGGGTTTGTGAAAAAGTGATATTCGCTTACTTTATCGTCTTCAAACATTCCCGGAAAACTTTTCATGAAATTGTCCAATTTTTCTAATGCAGTGCTGTACTCTCCGCTTTCGATGTCATAGGAAATGTCATTTAAAATATCCATTATGGGATTTTCCTGATCTGATACTTCAATAAATTCGTTTTTTTCATCTTCGCTGAGGCAATCCCACATCATACGGGAGATTTCCTTAATTATCTCTTTGTTGTAGGGATGGTCAGCGTATTTTTCAATCTGTGAGGATAAATACTGTCTGTTTAAATCCGGGTTTTCACCTAAATTAGACTTGATTTCATTTATTATCTTTTCGTACATTAACACACCTAAAGTTAGATTAATAGGTAATATATTTATATTAGCCAAACTTATATTATATATGTATAAAAATTTACTTTTATATTATTTTATTTAAAAAAAATTTAAGGTGATTATGAAATGGCAAATCAACCAATTTTTATTCTTCCTGAAGGAACAGAAAGATATTCAAAAAGAGATGCTTTAAGAATGAATATCACTGCATCTAAAGTATTAGCTGGTATTGTCAGAACTACTTTAGGTCCTAAAGGTATGGATAAAATGTTAGTTAACTCATTAGGTGATATTACTGTCACTAATGATGGTGCAACTATCATGAGAGAAATGGAAATTAATCAACCTGCAGCTAGAATGCTTGTTGAAACAGCTAAAAAACAAGAGGACATTGTTGGAGACGGAACCACCTCTGTTGTAGTTATTGCAGGTGAATTATTAGCTAAAGCTGAAGAATTATTGGATGACGGTATTGCAACTTCTGTTGTTGTAAAAGGATTTAGAAACGCAACTGCAAAAGCAATTGAGCTTTTAAATGATATTGCTATTGATGCAGATGATGAAGAAACCCTTAAAAAAGTTGCTGTTACAGCTATGAGTGGTAAAGGTTCAGATTATGCAAAAGACCACTTGGCTGATCTTGTTGTCAAAGCTGCTTTAAGAATTGAAGAAGACGGAAAATCCGACATTGACAATATTAATATTCAAAGAATTTCCGGTGATGCAGTAGAAGATTCATTCTTAGCTGAAGGTATTGTTATTGATAACGCTCCTGTTTCCAAAAACATGCCAAAGGAAATTGAAAACGCTAAAATAGCAATCATGAAATATCCAATTGAATTAAAAGATATCAATACTGATACTAAACTTGACATTACAAGTCCTGAACAGTTAGAATTATTCTTACAAAATGAAGAACAAATGATTAAAGACTTAGTGCAAAAAATTATCGATTCCGGCGCTAATGTGTTATTCTGTCAAAAAGGTATTGACGATTTGGCTGAACACTACCTGAAAAAAGCAGGTATCATGGCTTACAAAAGAGTTAAAAAATCTGATATGGAAAGAATTGAAAAAGCTACAGGTGCTAAACTTGTAACTGACATTGAAGATTTATCTCCTGAAAAATTAGGTACTGCTGGTCACGTATATCTTGATAAAGTATTTGATCATGAATTAACATTCATTGAAGAGTGCGAAAATCCAAAAGCATCATCCATTGTACTTAGAGGAAGTACCCGTTATGTAACTGAACAAATTTCCAGAGCATTAGACGATGCTTTAGGTGTTGTTGCAGCTACTATTGAAGAAGGTAAAGTCCTCATCGGTGGAGGAGCTTGTGAAATTGATTTGGTAAAACAATTAAGAGAATATGGTGAATCTGTAAGCGGAAGAGAACAATTAGCTATATTGAAATATGCTGAAGCTTTAGAAGTTATCCCAAGAACCTTGATTGAAAATGCAGGTTTGGACACCATTAACTTAATTGCTGATTTAAAAGCTGCTCACGAAGATTCAAAATTCATGGGTGTCAATGTATTTTCAGGTCAATTAATGGATATGAAAGAAGCTGGTGTTATTGAACCTTTAAGAGTTAAAATCCAAGCTTTACAATCTGCTGGCGAAGCATCTGAAATGATTTTACGTATTGATGATATGATCGCAGCAAGAAATGCATTAGAATCTACCGGACCTGATGAGTCTGGTAATGATGCAAGTGGTATGCCTCCAATGCCAGGTGCTGGCGGAATGGGTGGAATGCCACCAATGATGTAAATTTAATTTTACATCCTCTTTTTTTTATTTTTCATGCTTATTTTTAATTATACTAACTTAAATTCATCGTTTTTTATTCTAAATAAGTTTAAATCAATGTTTTTTGATTAAATAGCTTTAAATTATATGTAATTTTATATGATAAATGTTTAAATAATGGATTTTAGTTTAATATAGTTAAGTTACTTTAAATATTATTTCATATTGTTAAATCCTTTTAGAGGCTTTTTCAACAAAAATTTTACTTATTTCCTTATTTTCATTAAGTTTTAGCCTTATTTTTAAAAAATAAACAAGAATAATGCTATTTTGGAAATAAAAAGGTTTATATAAGATATTTGTAATAAATAATGTTGAAGTGAGATGATAATCTCACAGATGTTTAAAAAAATTGTTATGGAGGTAAATTATTTTGAACAAACAATTATTACTCGCTGTTTTTTTAGTGTTCACTGTTTTATTTTCAGTCAGTGCAATATCTGCTAGCGATGTAAATGTTACAGATTCATATGCTACTAGCTTAGTAGATGACACATCAGATGTATCAGTCCCATTGGAGAAAACTGCTGATTCATCAGAAATTTCTGTATCTAGTGATTCAAATGTTGATAATGATTCATCTAAAGTTTCTCTATCAAGTGAAGAAGTTTTAGGATCTGAAAATTCAAATACTTTATCAACTAACACGAATGAAAATTCTAATGATGGTGTAAATGGGGTTATTGGTCTATCTATATCCGATAATTTGGTATATGGGGCAACCGATAATGTTTCTTCTACTGTAAAAATTGCAGACACTATCAAATCAAGTGATGTTACTAAATATTATAAAGGAAGCACAAAATATACCGCTACATTTACCGACATTAACGGTACTGCATTAGCAAATACAAACGTAAAGATTGTGGTAAATGGCGTATCAAATACTGTTAAAACCAATTCAAAAGGTGTAGCTTCCTTAGCAGTCAATCTTAAACCTGGTACTTACAAGGTTACAGCAACCAATCCGAGTACCAAGTATCAATTAACTACAACTTTTAAAATATTAACTACAATTAAAGCAAGTGATGTTACTAAAGTTTATACTGATGCAAAGAAATTTACTGCAACATTCTTAAAAAGCAATGGTAAAGCTTTAGCTAACAAAAATGTTAAGTTTAAGATTAATGGAAAAACTTATACTGTAAAGACAAATAGCAATGGTGTAGCTAGCCTTTCAATGACTAATCTCAAAAAAGGAACCTATAAAATTATTTCATATAACACTGACGGTTTAACTAAGAAAAATACTGTTAAAGTAGTTTCATCTACTACATCCAAGTTAACCTCAACTGCTTATACATTCCTTAAAAGTGATACTAAAAAAATCAGAGTCAAATTACTCAATGGTTTAGGCTATGCACCAGGTTCTGGAAAAATTATTAAATTTACAATTAATGGAAAAACTTATACTTCAAAAACCAATTCTAATGGGTATGCATATTTGACATTACCTAACCTTGCTAATGGAGTATACACTATAAAATATAAATTCGATGGAAATGCATTTTATAAGGCATCCAGTTCTACAAATAAAGTTACAATCATTCCAAGTAAAACAGCAACTTTCACTGTAAAAAGTGATAC
Organism: Methanobrevibacter sp.; assembly: GCF_015062935.1. Classification (NCBI taxonomy): domain Archaea; kingdom Methanobacteriati; phylum Methanobacteriota; class Methanobacteria; order Methanobacteriales; family Methanobacteriaceae; genus Methanobrevibacter; species Methanobrevibacter sp. Next base: position 6,022 of record NZ_SUTM01000023.1, read on the forward strand.
TACCTATGGATATGGAGTAAGCAATACATTTAAAGTTGCTTTAACATCCGGAAGTGTGCCTTTAGCAAGTAAAACTGTTACCTTGACATTGGATGGTAAAACTTATACTAAAACCACTGACGCTAACGGAATAGTGTCATTACCTGTCTCATTATCTATTGGTAAATATCCAATTACCTATGCTTTTAAAGGAGACTCCAAAGTTAATGCAAAAACAGGATCTTCTACAATCACTGTTAAAGAAAGAGGAGCAACTACACTAACATGGAGTAGTGGAACTTCATTCTACAGCGGTGCACAGACCTATAAAGTCTTGTTGAAAGATTCAAATAAAAAAGCATTATCAGGTAAAACCGTAAAATTAACTGTCAACGGTAAAACATATACTGCAACCACATCTTCAACAGGTTATGCTACATTCAGCGTAAATGTTGGTGTGGGCAACTATACTGTAACTTATAAATATGAAGCAACTAGTGACAATGACAATGCTCCAAGTAGTTCAAGCACTAAAATCAGTGTTGTGGAATCAGAATTATCCAACGGATACGGATACTGGGTTTTCGGTGCGGACATGAAGAAAGTGGACTTAAGCTCATTAGCTTCAAAAGGAACTACTGACATATTTTTAAACTTTTACGCTATAACTACTCACGGTAAATCAGCTGTTGAATCTTGGATTGCATCTGCAAATAAGTTGGGACTCAGAGTCCATATTTGGATGCAGGCATTTTATGACGGAAGCTGGGTTAATCCGGTTAAAAGTGGATCTCCAAACACTGCTTACTTCAATCAAGTAATTAATGAAGCAAAAACATATGCTGCAATTAATGGTGTTGCCGGAATTCACTTTGATTACTTAAGATATCCTGGTACCGCTTATAAAACTACCGGTGGAACAGCGGCAATCAGTCAATTTGCTAAATTAGCTGCTGAAACACTTCATAAAATCGATTCTAACCTTATTGTTTCATGTGCAGTAATGCCTGAAACAACCAGTAATATCTATTATTACGGTCAGGACATTTCAGCACTCAGTACCTATATGGATGTTGTAATTCCTATGGTCTATAAAGGAAATTACGGAAAAACCACTTCATGGATTACTTCAGTAACCAAATGGTTTGTTGAAAACTCCAAAGGTGCTCAGATTTGGATCGGATTACAAGGTTACAAATCAGATAGTGATGTTACTAAATTATCCACAACTGATATAACCAAGGATGCTCAGGCAGCTATTACCGCAGGAGCAACAGGTTCAGTCATATTCAGATGGGGTGTAACAAACCTTGTTAACTATAATTCATTATCAAGTACATCCACATCTACAACTCCAACAACTGGATCTGTTAAAATTGCAGATATTTTATCTGCTGCAAATACATTAAAAACTTCAATAGCATCAAGCGGCGTTGTACCTGAAAAAGTAACTGTTGCTGGAGTAAGCTATTCAACTCCTCAGTTCTTATATATGATGTCTCAGGCTATTGTTCTGATTGATTCAGGAAAAACAACTGCTGAAGTTTTACCTGTAACCGCATCAGCTCCTTCAAGTTCAAGTGGAGATGCTTCTGGTAAATTGCTCGAAACAGATTATGTTGATGTTGCATCCAGAGTGGCTAGTTATATTTCATCTAATCAGCAAGCTCCAAATTACGCTAGTTCTGATTTAGGTAAAATCAAATATGAAAATTTAGTTGATGCGTTTGCTAGAGTATTGGCATACTATAAGACAAACTCTCAAATGCCAAATTATGTTGTAATTAAAGAGATTTCATCATCCACTAGCTCAACTACAACTACTACTCCTACTAGTTCCTCTGCAACTGCTAAAACCATATCAATCAAGAATATTTTAACCGGTGCTTCTAATTTGAAAACATATATTTCAAATAACAATAAGCTTCCGACTACAGTTACTGCTGGCGGAATCACATTCACCACAGAAGAATTCTTGTATCTGATGAGTCAGGCAATATATCAAATCGGTAATTCAAATTCATCCAATATTGCTTATATCAGTGGTGTTAGTGCAGCTTCTTCTCCTACAGGAGACACTATCAGTTCAGAACAGTTAACCAAGACAAATTATATTACTGTAGCAAATAATGTTGCAAAATTCATTGCAACAAACAAGCAAGCTCCAAATTATGCTTCATCTGCTGTAGGTAAAATTATTTATACTGAATTGGTTGATTCATTCTCACGTGTATTGGCTTATTATAATACCAATGGTGCTTTACCTAATTATGTAGTAATCACTTATGGATCAAGCAGCAGCAGTTCAACTGTTTCAGCTACAGGTAATGGTTTAAATCAGAAAAATACTGTAAGTGATGTTTCCGCTTATCTGAAATCAACTACCAACTGTCAAGTGGGAAATAGTGCAATCAAATCTATTGTTAATTCTCTTACTTCCGGTTTGACCAGTGATTTGGATAAGGCAAAAGCAATTTATAATTATGTAAGGGATCAAGTGTCCTACAGTTTCTATTATAATACAAAATACGGAGCAGCAGGAACATTATCTGCTAAAACAGGTAATTGTGTTGACCAAGCTCATTTAGTAATTGCTATGTTCAGAACTGCAGGTCTTGCAGCCAGATATGTTCATGGAACCTGTTATTTCACTTCAAGTGGAAGTACATACGGTCACGTATGGGCTCAGGTATTAGTCAATGGACAATGGTATGTAGCAGATTGTACAAGTGCTAGAAATTCCTTCGGTAATGTAGTGAACTGGAATACAAATTCATTCACACTTCACGGAATTTACTCAAGCATTTCTTTCTAGTGACTGCGATACAGTTTAAAACTTAAATGTATGATTAATAAGACATTTATTAATCATTCTTTTTTTCTTATTTTTTCAAAATTCTTTAGGCATATCAAAACTTTTTTATACTTTCAACAATAAAATTTAAATCAATTGCATATGCTAGGTGGTTTAATGGCTGATAGTAAAAATATTAGTGAAAATATTGAAGAATACTTGGAAGTTCTCTATCGTAATGGAAGTAATGGGGAACAGGTTTCTACTACTACATTATCTAAAGAGCTTGGAATTGCTCCAGGTAGTGTAACTCAAATGCTTAAAAAATTAGAAGATTTAGGTTATATTACTTATACTCCTTATAAAGGTGCTGTTTTAACAGATGAGGGAATGAAAATAGCTCAAAAAATTACCAGAAAACACAGAATTCTTGAAAAGTTCCTGTTGGATGTTTTAAAAATTAAAGAAGAGAATGTTCATGACCAGGCCTGTGAAATGGAACACACCTTATCTGATGAAGCTGAACGTGCATTATGTACAATGCTGCATCATCCTGACTTATGTCCTGATGACAATATTATTCCTGCATGTAATTTTGATTTTGAAAGCTGTCAGGAATGTTTCTCCCAAAAAGACTTTGATCAGATTATGAACAGGAAATTCAATTTATTGTCTATTTCTGAATTGAATTCTAATGCGGAAGGAACCATATCATTCATTCGTGGAAGTTCAGAACTTTTAGATGAAATCTCAGCCTTGAATATTAAAATTGGTTCACATCTAAGCTATGAATATAATGAAAATCGTGTAGGCAACCATTATTTGGTTGTAATTGATGATGAAGAGTTAAATGTTCCATTGGAAATGGCTAATAATATTTTTATTAGAATTTAACTTTTATTTTCTTTTTTTACAAAAATTTATATAACATTTATTTCAAAATTATTAGCATTAAATATAATTTATTTCTTTTTGCGGTGTTTTAATGCGTGGAATTTTATCTGATGAAATTGTTTCTATAAAAATTGAAGAAGGTAGTAAAAGGCCAATTGCTTTGCATGAAAAAAGCAAATTCGGTAAAATTGAGGCGGACAGTTTAAATCTTTCATTGATTGAAGCATGTTATCTGTTGGAAAAAGAACGCTTAAACATTTATGAAGATGATATAGAATGCAGCATAGGTTATCTCATTGACCTTTTAAAGGAGCAGAACAATTACGCTAAATATATAGTCTATCGTGATTTGAAGGATAGGGGCTATATTATTAAAACAGGCTTTAAATATGGTTCTGAATTCAGATTATATGACCGTGGAAGGTCACCTGGTCAGGGACACTCTGATTTTTTAGTAAAAATTATTTTTGAAAATTACAGCATTGATGCTTTGGATTTTGCAAGTTATGTCAGGGTTTCCCACGGTGTAAATAAAAAACTTCTTCTGGCTATTGTTGATGATGACTTTGATATAACATACTATAATATCGAATGGACAAGACCTTAATTTAAATTAAAGAAATCTATTATATTTTGGTATGATTTTATATTTACTATTATAATTATCAAGAGTGTATTGAATTTAAGAGATGTGTTGGTGAAAATATGGAAAATTTAATCGATCCATGGGCATCATTTAGCCTAGATTATGATAAATTGGTAAATCAGTTTGGTATTGGTAATGTTTCAGACATAATTGACGAGATTGAAAACCCTCCAAGGTTAATGAAAAGAGGTGTGATTTTCGGTCACAGAGAATTCAATGAAATAAATAATCTGATTAAACAGAAAAAAGATTTTGCTGTTGTCACAGGTATGATGCCAAGTGGACAAATGCATATAGGTCATAAAATGGTTGTTGACCAGTTAAAATGGTATCAGGAAAAAGGCGCAATGCTGTCATTGACAATTGCAGATCTTGAATCTTACGCCGCCCGTGGAATGAGCTTTGAAAGGGGTCGTCAAATTGCAGTTGATGAATACCTGACAAACTGGATTGCATTAGGTTTGGACCTTGAAAAGGACAATGTCAATGTTTACCTTCAGTCTCAAAATAAGTTATTGCAGGATTTGGCATTCAAGGCATCCAGCAAAACCAATTTCAGTCAGCTTAAAGCTATTTACGGTTTCACTCCATCAACTAACATTGCCCATATTCAGGCACCTTTGGTTCAGGTTGCAGACATTTTGCTGCCTCAAATTGAAGAGTTCGGAGGTCCCAAAAAGGTAGTTGTACCTGTAGGTATTGACCAGGACCCACATATCAGATTAACAAGGGACATTGCCCAAAAACTTCACGAGGATTTAGGATTTTTAACTCCTGCATCCACCTATCACAGATTCTTGACAGGTCTTACAGGAGACAAGATGAGCAGTTCCAAACCGAACACTGCAATTTATCTTAATGATGAAACTAAGGATGTTGTTAAAAAGGTCAAATCTGCCAAAACAGGTGGAAGGGAATCTTTAAAAGAGCAACAGGAATTGGGTGGTGAAGTAGATAAATGTGTCATTTATGAAATGCTGCTTTATCACTTGATTGATGATGATGAAGAGCTTAAAAAAATCAGAACTGATTGTCTAAACGGAACTTTACGCTGCGGAGACTGTAAAGTCAGAACCGCAGAGCTGATGGAAGAGTTTTTCGATGATCTTCATGAAAAACAGGTTGAAGCTCGCGAAATTGCCAAAACATTGATATAATGCTTGATGAAATTAAATTAGCATTCCGTGAAAATAAGTGGGCTATTATTCTTTCAATAGCCATACTTTTAGTTTCTATAGTTTTGGGATATTTTCTGGAACCCTATTTGCACAGTTATTTGAATCCTGTTGTTGAAGACTTGACTCATAAGGTTCAGACAGGAGTTATTACATTAACGTTCGGTGACATCTTCTTCAACAACCTTAAGATTATCCTTCAGATGTTTGTTTTCGGAATTGCATTTTGCTTTTCAGTTCTAATTTTAGGATTCAACGGATTTTTTGTAGGATATTATGTTGCCAGTTCATCTGACCTTGTTAGAGTTCTGCTTTTAATAATTCCTCATGGAATTTTTGAGTTTTCCTCATGCATTTTGGCATGTGCCAGCGGTCTGATTCTGTTTAACTTCATAATTAAATTCATCCAAGCCCTATGGCATGATGAAAGCAGTTCCGTTAAAGTTAGCCTAAAGAATTCCTTTTCGGCAAGCTCAAAAAAGCTAAGGCAGGCAATTATAATTTTTTGCATTTCCCTGATTCTAATGGCAATCGCAGGATTCATTGAGGTGTATCTCACATTACCGATTGCTGAATATATAATTAAATTTTTATAAGATACATTAAAAAAATAATAAATGTGATTTTATGATAAGATGTGTTTCATGTGGACAAGAATATGATGATGACGAAGTAATCTACACCTGTGAAAAGTGTGGATCTGTACTTGAATTAGTTAATGAAATTGATGTTTCTAAAGATACTTTTGACGGCAGAAGAGATAACTTATGGAAATTTAAAGAATGCATCCCTGTAGATGAGTCAAAAATTGTTTCCCTGGATGAAGGAGGAACTCCATTCTGCAAATGTGACAAGTTAGGCGATGAGCTCGGTGTAAACCTGTATGTCAAAGTTGAAGGTTCCAACCCTACCGGAAGTTTCAAGGACAGGGGAATGACTGTCGGAATGACAAAAGCTATGGAATTAGGTGTAAGCACCGTAGGTTGTGCTTCTACCGGTAATACGTCTGCTTCATTATCAGCTTATGCTGCCCGTGCAGGTTTAAGATGTATTGTATTTTTACCTTCAGGAAAAGTTGCACTGGGTAAACTGGCTCAGGCAATGTTCCACGGTGCAGAAGTAATGTCAATTAATGGAAACTTCGATGAAGCATTAGAAGCAATGACCGCACTTGCTTTAGAAAAACATCTTTACCTCTTGAATTCAATTAACCCATACAGATTGGAAGGACAAAAAACAATAGGTTATGAAATTGTCCGTGATTTAGGCTGGCAATCTCCTGACAGGATCATTTTGCCTGTAGGTAATGCAGGAAACATTTCAGCTATCTGGAAAGGTGTAAAGGAATTCTATGACGCAGGTTTCATAAAAGATTTACCTATGATGACTGGTATTCAGGCTGAAGGGGCATGCCCTGTAACAAATGCATTTAAAAAAGGAGATAAAAGAGTAGTTCCTGTTGAAAATCCGGAAACTATAGCTACTGCAATCCGTATTGGTGCTCCTGTAAGTGATATTAAAGCATTAAATGCAATTTATGATTCAAACGGTTATTCAGAAACAGTAACTGATGAAGAAATACTCGATGCTCAGAAGTTACTTGCAAGAACTGAGGGTATTGGTGTTGAACCTGCTTCTGCAGCTTCCATTGCAGGTCTTAAAAAACTTGTAGATGAAGGTGTGGTGGATAAAGGTGAAACAATAACTTGTGTTGTTACCGGACATTTACTTAAAGATCCTAACACTGCTATAGATGCATGTACTCAACCTACTCAGGTGGATGCTGATATAGACACTTTAAGAAAAATTTTGATGAATAAATAAATTTATCTTATTTTTTTTTTATTTTATATTTTCTTTTTAATTTCAATTATTTCGAACTAAATTGGTAGTTTTTTTATTTAACCTATTGTATGAAAAACATTTTTAGATTTAATACTTGCACTTTTTATGTTAAAATATCTTGCTTTTTAGTGTTGTAGTTTTTTAAAATTAACACTATTAAACCAATATATTTATATATAAGCAAATTTAAATTATTTATTAACAAATTAATGAGGTGAATATAAATGAGTGAATTACCAATTGCTCCTGTAGGAAGAATCTTAAAAAATGCTGGTGCACAAAGAGTAAGTGATGACGCAAAAGTTGCATTAACCGAAGCTATCGAAGACTACGGTAATGACATCGCTGCAAAAGCTGTAGGCTTTGCTCGTCACGCTGGTAGAAAAACTGTAAAAGCTGAAGATGTAAAATTAGCAATCAAATAGATTTGTTAGTCTACATGGATAGTAATTTTATTACTATCTCTTTTACACTTTTTAATTTATTTCTGTTTTTTGTTATTGTTTTATTTCAATTTTGGTCTTTTTTTAAAAACATTTATATACTATGGGAACCAATTTAATAATGTCTAGTTCTCTAGAATTATTTCATTAATTACTAAATTTTTATTTTTAGTTTTGCTAAAAATTATATGAAATTCAGAAGTATTTGTATTGAAAGTCTAATCCCTCTTATTTTTTTCTCGGGATTATATTTAGTGATATATGAATTATTCAAGAATTAGTATTATTAAAAACTATATTAAATTATTCATTTATTGAATAGTTTGAGTAATTTCTATAGTTAAAAAATAATATAACTATATATAATTACATTATATTATGATTCAAAAGAATTATAATATCTGCCGATGGATGGCATAGCCAGATGAAAAAGGAGGTATATTTTATGGCAAACATTTATGTAAAATTTGACACACCTGAAGAATTAGCTAAACAAGCTGAAGAAGCATTAGAAACCGCACAAGCTACTGGTAAAGTAGCAAAAGGTACTAACGAAGTAACCAAATTCATCGAAAGAGGAGACGCAGCATTAGTTGTTATTGCAGAAGACGTAGATCCTGCTGAAATCGTTGCACACATTCCTGTATTAGCTGATGAAAAAGAAATTCCTTACGTATACTTACCTACCAAAGAACAAGTTGGTGGAGCTGCTGGATTAACCGTTGGTACTGCATCTGCATGTATTGTAGACGCTGGTGATGCTGAAGCTGCTGTTGCTGAAATCGTAGAAAAAGTTGCTGAATTAAAAGAATAAATAAATTCTTTTAATGGATTTTTACGGTGATAAAATGGAAGAAGGAACTCCTGCTGAAGTCATTGAAGTTTTAAAAAGAACTGGTATGACTGGTGAGGTAATGCAAATTAAATGCAGAATCCTCGATGGTAGAGATAAAGGAAGAATTTTAACAAGAAACATTATGGGACCTGTAAGAGAAGGCGACATTTTAATGTTACTTGATACAATTAGAGAAGCTAAGGAAATTAAGACTCCATAGAAGGTGTAACAACATGAGAACTTGTTCATTCTGTAGTAAAGAAATTGAAGAAGGTACAGGAAAAATGTACGTTAAAAAAGATGGATCAATATATTTCTTTTGTAGCAGTAAATGTGAAAAAAATATGATTAAACTCGGAAGAGTTCCAAGAAAAGTTAAATGGGTTAAAGAATGATTCAAAAAAGTTTTGTAATGATGAAACCAGACGCTGTTCAAAGACGTCTTATGGGTAAAATATTATCCCGTTTTGAAGAAAAAGGTCTTCAAATCGTTGCTTGTAAATTAATTCAAATTGATGAAGATTTAGCAAAAACTCATTATGGAGAACATGCTGAAAAACCATTTTTCCCAAGTTTAGTAGAATACATCACTTCATCACCATCATTAGCTATGGTAATTGAAGGGGAAGAAGCTATTACTACTATCAGGAAATTAGTTGGTGCAACTAATCCTTTAGAAGCAGATCTTGGAACCATTAGAGGAGACTTTGGTATGGATACCGGTAGAAACATTATTCATGCTTCAGATGCTCCTGAATCTGCAGAAAGAGAAATTGCTCTTTTCTTTAATGAAGATGAAATTTGCGATTACAAAATCGTTGACAATGATTTAATTTACGAATAAATTTAAATTTAGACATTTATTATAACTGAAAAGATACTATGAAAATCAGATCCCCGATTGTATCCGTTTTGGGTCATGTAGACCATGGGAAAACAACTCTGTTAGATTACATTAGAGGCAGCACTATCGCTGATAGGGAAGCCGGAGGTATTACTCAACATATTGGTGCTACTGAAATTCCAAACGATACCATTGAAGAAATCTGTGGAAATTTTATCTCAAGATTAACTATCAAAGATTTAATTCCGGGATTATTCTTTATTGACACTCCTGGTCACGCAGCATTTACCAGTTTAAGAAAACGTGGTGGTGCATTAGCTGATTTAGCAGTATTAATTCTTGATATTAATGACGGATTTAAACCACAAACCTTTGAAGCATTAAATATTCTTAAAATGTATAAAACCCCATTCATTGTTGTGGCAAATAAAATTGACATGATTTTTGGCTGGGAAGTTCATGAAGGTGCTTCATTTAAAGAATCATTTACACAACAGGCTCAAAGTGTTCAGACAGAGTTGGATACCAAAATCTATGAAATCGTAGGTACACTTCACAAAGAAGGTTTCCAATCCGAAAGATTTGATAGAGTCAGCAATTTTGCTTCACAGATTACCATTATTCCTATCAGTGCAAAAACTGGTGAAGGAATTATTGAAGTTTTAGCAATGCTATTAGGTCTTGCTCAGGAATATCTGACCGAACAGCTTGAAATCAATGAAGATTCACCTGCTAAGGGTACAGTTTTAGAAATCAAAGAAGAAGTTGGTTTAGGCCTTACTATTGATAGTATTATTTATGATGGTGTTTTGCGAACTAATGATGAAATAGCTTTGATGACATCTTCAAATGAAGTATTAACAACAAAAATCAGATCTATTTTAAGACCACTCCCTTTAGAGGAAATGAGGGATTCCAAAAAGAAATTCCAAAAATTCGATGAGGTTGTTGCAGCTGCAGGTATCAAAATTGCAGCTCCGAATTTAGATGATGTTGTTTCTGGTTCACCGCTTAGAGTATTAAGTGACAAAGAAGATGTTGAGGAGGAAATATTAAAAGAAATTGAAGATATTACTATCAGCACAGAAGATGAAGGTATTTTAGTTAAGGCTGATACATTAGGTTCCCTTGAAGCTATTGTTAAATTATTAAGGGAATTAAAGATTCCAATTCGTGAAGCAAATATAGGTGATGTAAACCGTAGAGATATAATTAATTCATCCATTGCATTGAATGAAGACGATGCACATGGTGCAATCATTGCGTTTAACGTGGATGTACATCCTAACTCTTTAGAGGATTTAAACAATTCCGATGTTAAACTGTTCCAGGGCGATGTAATCTATCAGATTATTGAAGATTATGAAGCTTGGATTGATGAGATGGAGCAAGCCAAGAAGAAAGCATTTTATGATGCCATTATTAAGCCTGCTAAATTTATGTCTTTACCTAAACTCGTTTTCCGTCAAAGTAAACCTGCAATTATTGGTATCGAATCATTAAGCGGTACAATTAAACAGGGTCAAACTTTAATTAACAAAAACGGCGATTATGTTGGTGTTATAGCAAGTATGGAAGATAAGGGTGAAACATTGCCTGACATTCCAAGAGGTCAAAGGGTGGCCATGGCTATTAAAGATGCGGTCGTTGGAAAACATTTTGATGAAGGGGATGAACTATACATAGACATTCCTGAAAAACATTACAAATTCATCGAACGTGAATTTAAGGATAAATTAACTGAAGATGAATATGAAACTTTATATGAATTTGTTGAAATTAAACGTAAACAAGATCCAGATTGGGGTAAATTTGGTCTTTTCGAATAATAAATGAGGGTTAAAAAAATAAAGGAGGAATACCATGGCATTCAAAGTAGTTGTGTCTGATAAAGCTGAATCTTACCAACTTGAAATCGATGAAACTAAAGCTTTAAACGGTTTAGTTATCGGCGATGAATTTGATGGTGGAATTGTTGGTTTAGATGGTTACACTTTAAAAATTACCGGTGGTAGTGATAAAAACGGTTTTACCATGAAAAAAGATGTTTCTGGTACCAGAAGAATCAAAAGTTTATTAACTGGTGGTATCGGTTACCATCCTAAAGCAGATGGTGTTAAAAGGAGAAAAACCGTAAGAGGAAACACTATTGCTGAAGATATTGTACAAATCAACACTGTAGTTTCTAAAGCTGGAAGCAAACCAATAGCTGATATTCTTGGTGCTGATGAAGAAGAGGAAGAATAGTTTTACTATTTTTCTCATTTTACTTTTATGTTGAAAAAATTAATTAGAAAGGTGGTTATCTGTGAACGTACAGTCAGATGTTAACATAGGTTTGGTTGGTCATGTAGACCATGGTAAGACTACTCTAACTAAGGCATTGTCTGGAATTTGGACTGATACTCACAGTGAGGAAACTAAAAGAGGTATTTCAATCCGTTTAGGTTATGCAGACATTGAATTTAGAAAATGTCCTGAATGCGGTGAACCTGAATGTTACACTACTTCTAAAAAATGTGAAATCTGTGGGAGCGAAACTGAATTAATAAGAAAAGTGTCTTTTGTTGATGCTCCAGGTCACGAAACTCTTATGGCAACTATGTTATCTGGTGCTGCAATTATGGATGGTGCAGTGTTGGTAATTGCTGCAAATGAGTCTTGTCCACAACCACAAACAAAAGAACATCTTATGGCACTTGATGTTATCGGTGTAAAGGATGTTATTGTAGTTCAAAATAAAATTGATATTGTATCAAAAGAAAGAGCTATTGAAAGTTATAATGAAATTAAGGAATTTGTTAAAGGTACTTGCGCTGAAGATGCTTTAATAATACCTGTATCTGCTCAACAAGGTGCTAATGTAGATATATTAATTGAAGCAATGCTTAAACAAATTCAACCTCCGGAAAGGAATATTGATGACACTGCATTGATGCATGTTGCAAGGTCATTTGATATCAATAAACCTGGTTCTGGTGCTGATAAAATCAAAGGAGGAGTTATTGGAGGAACCTTAGTTCAAGGTAAATTCAAATTAGGAGATACCATTGAAATAAGACCAGGTCCTACTAATAACGGTGAAAGACTCACATTAAAATCTGAAATTATCGGCCTTGAAGCTAATGGGGAACAAGTTGAAGAAATAGGTCCTGGAGGACTTGTGGGTATTGCAACTAAATTAGATCCATCTCTAACTAAATCAGATTCATTATCCGGAACTGTTGCTGGTGAAGAAGGTACTTTACCTGACGTATTGGACAGTTTCACTATGGAAGCTAATTTACTTGACCGTGTTGTAGGTACTAAAGAAGAACGTGATGTCGCTCCAATCAAAATTAAAGAGCCTTTAATGATTAACTGTGGTACAACAACAACCATTGGTGTAGTTACTTCAACCAAGAAAAATGTTGTTGATGTTGCTCTTAAATTACCAGTTTGTGCAAGCCCTGGTGATAGAGTTGCTTTAAGCCGTAGAGTTGGAGCTCGTTGGAGATTAATAGGTTACGGTATTATTAAATAGAGGGCAAATAATGAACTCTAAAGAAGTTGTAATAGATACCAATTTTTTTATGGTTCCATTTCAGTTCAATGTTGATATAATCACTGAACTTGAAAATTTATTACCTTCTTATAAATTAACTACTCCAAGCTTTGTTATCAATGAATTGAAGGGTTTGAAAAGAAATAATAAAGGAAAAACAAGGTTAAATGCAAATTTAGCCTTAAAATTAGCTAATTCTTCAAAAATTGAAATAAAGGATATTTCATTATTAGAAAATGAAACTGTGGATGATGCGTTACTTAGAGTTTCAGAAGTATTAGCTACAAACGATATAGAATTAAAAAATCGTGCAAAGGATAAAGGTATAACTGTTGCATATTTAAGGCAAAAAAAATATATTGCTGTTGAAGGCAAAATATAATATTAATTAAACTTATCAATTAAACGAGGGATTATTTTGTATTATAAAACAAAAATTGAGGATACAGTAAGAATTCCACCTTATGAATTCGAAAAACCTCTTGAAGAAGTTGCTATCAAAACTTTAAATAAAACCTATGAAGGACGTTTAGATAAAAAACTTGGTTTACTCATCTGTGTTAACAGTATTGATGAAATCAGTGAAGGCAGACTCATTATGGGTGATGGAGCTTCATATCACAATGTTGTTTTTGAAGCTATTTTCTTTAAACCTGAACAACATGAAATCTTCGATGGTGAAGTAATCGATATTGTTGATTATGGTGCTTTTGTAAGAATTGGACCTATGGACGGTCTTATACATGTTTCTCAAGTCACTGATGATTATATTAATTATGATCCTAAAAGAGGAGCATTAATTGCAAAAGAATCCAATAAAACTCTTGATGAAGGAGACTTAGTTAGAGCTAGAGCAGTTAGCGTATCCATTAAAGACGAATCCACCAATAATATTGAAAACAACAGGAATTCTAAAATTCCTCTCACTATGAGACAAACCAATTTAGGTAGATTCGAATGGATTCAAGAAGCTAAAGAAAAAAGTAGGAGTGGAAATCAATGAAAGCATGTACAGTTTGTAAAATGATTTCAAGCAAGGATCATTGTCCTAGTTGCGGAAGTCCTACTTCTGATAATTGGAGCGGTCTTTTAATAATTACTGATCCTGAAGAATCTGAATTAGCTCGTGAATTAAATATTACTATTCCTGGAGAATACTGTTTAAGAGTTAGATAGAGGGTTTTTCGTGTTAAAGTTAGATGCAGAATTAAATAAAGATATAATAGTTGAACTTAAAAAACCATTAGGCAAGTTATATCCTGACTTTGAAGATGCTATTGATGAGATAAAATCTTCTGAGTTTTTAATTTCTGTTGGTGATGCAACTTTTGAAAATCTTACTAAAAATGAAATATATCCAAATATTGGTATAATTGATAATCTTATTCAAAGAAAAAATCATACTCATGAAATCATACGTGCAAATCACATTCTAAAAGCAGATAATCCTGCAGGGTACATTACTGATGATCTATGGGAAACCATAGGTAAAGCTCTTGAATTATCTAACAGTGGCGAATGTTATGTAATTGAAGTCAATGGGGAAGAAGATCTTGCAGTTCTTCCTTGCATCATCATGGCAAATCCTGAAACCGTAATATTATATGGTCAACCGAATGAAGGATTAGTGCTTTTAAAAGCTGGTGATTTAGTAAATAAAGCTAAAAAGCTTATTAACGGATTTATTAAAGAATAAATTGAACCGAGGTTTAATCATGGAAATTGAATTTATTGAAGAAAAAGATAATAAATTATTTAACAGAAAAGAAATTAAATTTTATGTTGATTATGATGGAGAAGCAACTCCTAAAGTTTTAGATATCAAATCTAAATTAGTTGCTTTGTTAAATACTAAAAAAGAATTAATCGTAGTCGACAATGTACAACCACACTACGGTGAACCTAGAGCATTAGGTTATGCAAAAGTCTACGACACTGTAGATGATTTAGAATACATTGAAACTGAACATGTTTTAGCTAAAAATGCAGAACCTGAAGAAGAACCTGAAGAAGAAAGTGAAGAATAGGTGATTTATATGGTAAAAAAATCTGATTTATATGAAGTAGATGGAGACAAAATTGTAAGAAAAAATCAAATTTGTCCTCGTTGTGGTGAAGGTGTATTCATGGCTGACCATGGTGACAGAGTTGCTTGTGGTAAATGCGGATACACTGAAATGAAAAAATAAGATTTTTTAAATCTTTATTTTCTTTTTTTTATTATTTTTATTTTTAACTTACTTTTTAGAAGGGATTTTTTTGGATAATATTAGAAATGGTCGTTTTAAGACTGGAATGACTGATGAAGCAGCAGAATATACTTCATCACTTGAAGCTGACATGTTACTTTTTGAAGCTGATATAAAAACTAATTTTGCACACACTTCCATGTTAAAGCATGAAGGCATCATCGATGAGGAAATTGCAGATAAGATTTTATGCGCTTTGGATAATCTTAAGGAAGAAGGCTTTGAGGCTTTGGTTTTCGATGCATCCATTGAAGATGTTCACATGGCAATTGAAAATTATGTAACTTCCAAGATTGGTCCTGAAGCCGGTTTTATGCATACCGCAAAATCACGTAACGATCAGGTCGCATGTGATGTGAGATTAGTTCTTCGTGGAATGATTGAGGAAATCCAAATTGGTATTTTAGAGTTTATGGAAGGATTAGTTGAAATGGCAGGAGAACACCTGGAAGATGTTTTCATTGGTTTTACCCACTTGCAGCACGCTCAACCGATTACTATAGCTCATCATTTAATGGCTCATGTTCAAGCTCTCAAAAGGGATTATGAACGTTTAGCTGATACTTATAAACGTGTTAATTTAAATCCTTTAGGTTCAGCTGCTATGGCCACAACCAGTTTTCCGATAAACAGGCAATTGACTACAGATTTACTTGGTTTTTATGCTTATCTTGAAAACTCCATGGACGGTGTTTCAGCACGTGATTTCATCACAGAAACTGTCTTTGATTTAGTATCTCTATCATCTACACTTGCTAAAATCTGTGAAGAGCTTGTTTTATGGAGTACTTATGAGTTCGGTATTATTGACATGGCAGATGAATATTCATCAACTTCTTCTATTATGCCGCAAAAGAAAAATCCTGACGTAGCTGAACTTGCAAGAGGAAAAACAAGTATTGCTACCGGTGAACTGATTACAATTCTAACTATTCTTAAGGCAATTCCATATACCTACAATAGGGATTTGCAGGAAATCACTCCTCACTTATGGAATGCAGTTAAGGTTACCAAGGACACATTATCCATCGTAACTAAAATGCTGCTTTCAGTTGAGTTTAAGGTGGAAAGGTGTGCTGAACTTGCAGGTAAAAATTTTGCAACTGCAACCGATTTGGCCGACATTATGGTTCGTGAAAAACATATACCTTTCAGAACCGCTCATAAGATTGTTGGAAGGATTGTCAATGAAGCTACTGCCAATGAAATGGCGGAAGAGGACATTACATCAAAATTCATTGATGATATTGCAGTTGAATTGGGCTTTGATGAATTGAATTTAGCTGATGAGTTAATTCAAAAGGCTTTAAATCCTGCCGAAAATGTTAGAATTAGGGCTGTACCTGGAGGTCCTGCTCCTGAAATGGTGGATATTGCCCGTAATAATATCAAAGTATTCTTGAATGAAGAATTTGAAAGACATGGAATTTAAACAATTCCTGTTTTATTTTTCTTTTTTGTGATTTTTATGAATTTTAAAAATGTTTTTCTGATTTTATGTATTTCTATTTTGCTTTTTAGTTTGTCTTCTGTTTTTGCTGAAAGTTTTGACTTGCAGGGAAATACCTTTGAAGTTCCACAGGGTTACTCCATTAATAAAACAAGCGCCCTTTCAACTAAAATGGTTAAAAATAATAATACAAATTATACTGTTTTTGTAAGTGTTAATAATTTTACAGATTCCAATGCTTCAATCAATAGCCGGCAGGTTTCCGGATTCAGGTTTTTGGCTGAAGAAAATTTTGTTTCAGAAAATAATATTCCTGTAACTCAGCAAAATTATATTAAAAACGAATCTTATTACTCCTATTATTCATTTGATATTAATGGTGCGGGTTATCTTATTGGGTATTCATTTCCGGTTCATGATGATGATTTGGGGGATAAAGACAGTAATCCTGCATTAAAAATAATAGAATCCATTAATGTTTAGGCATACCTAAACTTTATATACTTATACGAACAAACTATAATTGTGGATATAATCTTTTAGATTATTGAAGCATGATTTGCAAGGATGATAGGAAACTTATTAAAGGTTCCTCAATGAATTCAATAAGTAAAGCTCAGCTCCTATTATCTCTCTTGCAAATCAATATAAATCTTATTTTTTAGTTTTATAAAAACTCCAAATTAAATCAAGGGCTTCACCAGGCTCCAATGCACCTGAACGGGTTTCCCTCAATATTCTTTGTATGGAAAATTTCTTCATGTGTGGAAATTTTCTGTGAACCTCATAAAGCAGAGGACATCCGA
Organism: Methanobrevibacter sp.; assembly: GCF_015062935.1. Classification (NCBI taxonomy): domain Archaea; kingdom Methanobacteriati; phylum Methanobacteriota; class Methanobacteria; order Methanobacteriales; family Methanobacteriaceae; genus Methanobrevibacter; species Methanobrevibacter sp. Next base: position 23,526 of record NZ_SUTM01000023.1, read on the forward strand.
ATCCTTTAAACTCCTTTAAATTATAGTTTCTGATTAAGGATTTTATCTCCTGTTTGCCAACGCTTAAACTTGCCGGCAGGTTCAATCGATATAATGAATCCTCCTGCAGATTTATGCATTGACTGCCAGTTGCAAGCATATCACCAAAGATAATTATTGGGATTTCTCTGTCTTTAGCATATTTTTTAACCAGTTCTCCGGTATTTTTTGAACATCTTCCGCAGGGATGGACATTGCCTGTAAATGACTCTTCAATAATGTCTGAATAATCTGCCGGAATGTATTCATGTTCTATGCCTAATCCTTCGGTAAGTGCCTTAATGTTTTGCTTAAATTGATTTGGCAGAATTATTGTTCCAGGATCAACTGTAACTGCAATAGGGTTAAATCCTAATTTTTTAGCTAAAATAAGTGAAAAACTGCTGTCAACACCTCCTGAAAGTGCAACAACAGCTTCAGTTTTTGGAGATTGATCGAATTCGTGTTCATTAAAATAATTGTCAAAATTAAAGCTGTAAATGTTTTCCAATTTATTTTCAATAGTTTTTTCCAGATTTGAAAGACCGACCAAGTCCAAATCCAGATTATGAACAGTTTTTTTGGATAGTTTCAATTTATACTCTTTATTTAAAAAGTCTCCAAATGATTCAACATGTATACTTTCAAGGCCTAACTTTTCTCTAAGCTTTCCAACTACCCAGCCGCCTTTTCCAATGATTGCTGATTTGTCAGGCCTGTCTTCTGTTATAATCCATAATTCATTGGTATTTTCATTAAAATATATCTTTTCAATGAAAATGTTTACCTTGTCATGGCCTATTTCTTCTCTGATTTTGTTAACTTCATCCAGAATGAATTGTTTTGTATACATTGATATTAATTATAGTTCAACTACTTTAAATAATAACCTTTTCAGAAGTTTAACTTCTTCTTCAGTCATTTTTGATGTAACATTTATTTCCCAGTTTCTGATTAATCCAAGCAATTTGTCTGTTTTTTCAGTTCCCTTATCTGTCAGCTCAACTATTTTTTTACGCCTGTTGGTTGGATCTTCACATCTTGTGATATAGCCCAAATCTTCGAATTTTCTCAATAGTTTGGCGGTATATCCTTCGCTTACTTTAAACAGTTCCACCAATTCCTTCTGAGTTGTTTTTTCGCTGAATCTGATTCTGATTAAAAATGGAAGTTCCGTTTTTGTAATTTCTTCATCATCAAAAGTCTCTTTGAGATATGTTCCGTAATTGGCTATCATCTCTTCAACATAATGATATATGTAAATGTTTTCTGCATTTTCTTTTTTAAACTGTGAAGGTAATGTCATTTTCATGCCTCTATGTTATATCTGTTTGTTCTTGTAAAAATCAATATCAAATCTACTGCCATAACTGCAATTGCCGCAATCATCACATATTGAACGCCCATTCCGGCAACAACCGCTCCTGCTATTGTTGTACCTAATGTCACACCGACATTTCCCATACTTAAGAATATTCCGTTAGCAAATTCAGGTGCATCAGGCGCTGCTGATACCATCCAGTACTGTGAAATGTCGTTTCCGATACCAGCAAGCAATCCTCAGAATATCATTAAAATTATTATAGGTATTTTAATTCCGCTGAACATAAATATTCCAACCATTAATATTGAAAAGATGATTGGAAATGTCAGGACTGTTAGTTTGGTTTTATTGTTAAGCAGTTTTGCTCCGAGCCAATTTCCGACAATGGATGCAACGCCGTAAATGAACAGTACGATACTTAGTTCTGTTCCAAATATGTTTGTCATTGAATTCAAAAATTCTGAGATGTATGAATATGCAGTGTACATTCCTCCGTTCAGGAATATGACTCCTAAAACTGATATTATAAATACTCCTGTAGTTGCTACCTTGACCTGGTTTCCGTAGGATTGCTCTTTTCCCGGAAGGCTTGGGAAAAATATTATTGTTGCAATCAATGAAACAAAGGTAACTAAACTAAACCAGAGCATTGAAAATTGATATCCGAAGTTTGTTGCAACAAATGTAGTAATAGGAACTCCAATAATCATTCCTGCTGAAACTCCCATAATCACTTTGCTGACTGCATCCTGTGCTTTTTCAGGTTCCACTATTTCTGCAGCAACTGTTAATGCAAGTCCGCAGAGATATCAATGAAGAAAAACTGGAAACTCTCAAGCATGACTTGACCTATTCCGGTTATGACGTGGAAACTCAGGTAACAAACGCAATGGATCTGGACTCCATCAAGGCATTGGCTGAAAAAGCCGCTTCATTAGGTCCTGTAATGTATTTCATTGATACAGCAGGCGCATCACCAAATCAGGCATCACCGGAACACATCATTAACCTTGATTTGATAGGAACATCATACGCAATAGACGAGTTCGGAAAAGTGATGGCCAGAGGCGGAGCAGGATTAATCATATCATCCATGACAGGTTACATGCCTTCACCACTTACAAAAGAGGATGAAAATCTTCTTAGAGTTACACCAACAGATGAACTCAAGGACTTGGACTGTCTAAGTGAGGATGTTATTGTAAATTCAGGTGTTGCATATGTCGTATCCAAAAGAGCAAACCACCTCAGAGTACAGTATGCATCAGCAGACTCATGGGCTGAAAGAGGCGCAAGAATCAATACCATCAGTCCAGGAATTATTGTAACTCCTCTTGCTTATGATGAATTTGAAGCAAACGGGGAAGGATATCAAGCTATGATTGACGTCTGCGGTGCAAAAAGGGTTGGAACATCTGATGAAATTGCATATGCAGCTGAATTCTTATTAAGTGAAAAGGCTGGATTTATCACCGGAATGGATTTGCTAATTGACGGTGGTACAATCGCAGCTATTAACAGTGAAAAATGGATATTCAAATCCAATAATTTTTCCATTAACTTTTTTTATTTTTACTTTCATATATTATCTTGAGGAGATAGTATTATGGAATATCGCGAATTGGGCAATACTGGAATTAAGGTATCAGAAATCGCATTCGGTGCCGAATTTTTAGTAGAAAGGCCTTATGAAGATACTGAAGAACTAATTAAAGCATGTGAAGCTAACGGCATTAATTTCGTTGACTGTTGGATGAGTGAACCTGACGTACGTTCACATCTGGGAAAGGCAATTAAGCCTAACCGCGAAAACTGGGTCATACAGGGCCATATCGGGTCCACATGGCAGAACAACCAGTACGTCAGAACCCGTGAAATGGACAAGGTAATTCCTGCATTTGAAGATTTTATGGAAAGATTTCAGATGGAAACCCTTGATTTTGGAATGATTCATTATGTTGACCAGCTGGATGATTATAATGAAATAATGAACGGTCCATTCATAGAATATGTTCGAAAACTAAAAGAGGAAGGGACCATAGCGCACATCGGATTAAGTACTCATAATCCGGATATCGGACTTTTGGCAGCTGAAAATCCTGAAATTGAGCTTTTAATGTTTTCAATAAATCCTGCATATGACATGTTTGGAGCTATGGATGACATAGAAGAGTATCGTAAAGAGGAAGCATATACAGATTCAATGTTTGGTCTAAACCCTCAAAGGGCAGAACTGTATGAATTATGTGAGAAAAACGGAACTGCATTAACAGTGATGAAAGGATTTGCAGGAGGAAATCTGCTTTCCGATGAAACCTCTCCGTTCGGTGTTGCATTAACACCTATTCAATGTATACACTATTGCTTGGAGCAGAAAGGAGTTTCAAGTATTTTTGTTGGTGTAAAAACAGTTGAAGAACTCGAAGAGTCCTTGAAATACTGCAGTGCAACTGAAGGTGAAAAGGATTATACAGAAGTATTAAAAAATGCTCCAAAACATTCTTTTGAAGGTCAGTGCACATACTGCGGTCATTGCGCACCATGTACTTCTGAAATTGATATTGCAATGGTTAACAAGTTGTTTGATCTTGCAAAAAATCAGGATGAAGTGCCTGCAAGTGTGCAGGAGCACTATAACAATCTAAAGTATAATGCTTCAGAGTGTATTGCATGCGGTGACTGTGAACCTAGGTGTCCGTTTAATGTTCACATTGTTGATGTTATGTTGGATGCTCAGGATTTATTTGGTTTTTGATTAACAATTAAATTATTTTTCAGAAATAATTTAATTTAATATTTTTTTAAATTCAAAAAATAAATGTATTGGCTATAAACAGATTATTCAGGAAATATTTCGTCCCATTCAATAGGTATGTTCATCATTTTAAACAAATGATAGACTCTTTCTTTACCTGTTATTATGTTAGGGTCATTCATTCGTTCTTCTGCTTTTCTAAATACTTCTGGATTAGTTATACGTTTTTACATCCATATTCAGCAATTTTAACGGTCATTTGAATACTCCCTTCTTATTAATTGTAGTTTATTTATATTTTTATTGTTTATATAATTTTTTAATAGATTTCCGTACTCTTTAAGTATAAACTCATCAATTACTTTAAATGCTTTGTCACTAAATTCTAAGGGCAAATCTGATTTTTTAATTGAGGGTACGTCGTTTACTTTTAATTTTGTATATTTTTCACAGTTAATCTGTCTAATTAGCATCAAAATCAATATCAAAAGTAAAAATATTTTTTTAAATTTCATATCTTTGAATTTAGTTTTAATAAGATATAAATCAGTATTTTTTAAATTAAATGGAAATTAATTTAATAAATGGATTTTTAATATAAATTTCATCATTATGTAATAATTTTAATAGGTTATAACAATTTTTATCCGGATTAAAGAAATGCTTTAATATTAATGTTAACATAACTATTAATGATTATTATGGCTTATGAATTTAAAAACAAAAAAAATATTTCAACAATTGGTGTACATGCCGGTCAGGAAGAAGTAGATGAGACCGGTTCAAGAGTAACACCGATTTATCAAACTACATCATATGTATTTGACTCACCTGAGCAGGCTGCAAATAGATTTGCACTTACAGAAGGCGGAAACATCTACACAAGATTAACTAACCCTACAACTGAAGCATTTGAAAAAAGAATGGCTGCAATTGAAGGCGGAACAGCAGCTTATGCGACTGCATCCGGAATGGCTGCAATCTTTTATGCGATTATTAACTTAACATGTGTTGGAGACAATATTGTTTCAGCAGATAACCTGTATGGGGGAACCTATGAACTGTTTGAAAATACACTGGAGGAACTTGGCCGTACAGTAACATTCGTCGACTCCCAGTCCCCTGAATTATTTGAAGAAGCTATTGATGATAAGACAAAAGCTATTTATGTTGAATCAATCGGAAATCCTAAATTGGACATTCCAGATTTTGATAAATTGGCAGAAATTGCACATTCACATGGAATTCCATTAATTGCAGACAACACAGTTGGAATTGGATCTGTAAGACCATTCGACCATGGAGCAGATATCATAGCATCATCTGCAACCAAATATATCGGAGGTCATGGTACTACTTTAGGAGGTATCATAATTGAAAAAGGCGATTTTGACTGGATGAGCGGTAAGTTTCCAACATTGTCCGAACCTGATGATACATATAACGGATTAATATTTGCTGAAACTTTTGGCGAATCCGCTTTTACAACAAGAATCAGGACAGTTGTCGGAAGGGATACCGGTGCAGTACCTTCTCCGTTCAATTCATTTTTACTTATGCAGGGTCTTGAAACATTAGGTTTAAGGATTGAAAGGCACGCTTCAAATGCAATGGCAGTAGCAGAACATCTCGAAGCTCACCCTAAAGTTGCTTGGGTAACCTATTCAGGACTTGAATCTTCCCCGAACCATGAAGTCGCTAAAAAATATGCCGAAAAAGGTTATGGCGGAATCGTTTCATTCGGTCTTAAGGCAGGTTATGACGGAGCTTTAAAATTCATTGAAAACGTTGAGCTGATTTCATTTTTAGCAAACATTGGTGATGCTAAATCTCTTGTAACTCATCCTGCATCAACAACTCATTCCCAATTAACCGAAGAGCAACAGCTGTCTACCGGCGTAACTCCTGATTTAATCAGATTCTCAGTAGGTATTGAGGATATTGAAGATATCTTGGCTGATGTTGACCAGGCTTTGGATAAAATTTAGACAGGGACATCCTCCCTACAACTTTTTTTTTTAAATTAATATCTTTTTTTGTTATTCACTAATTTTTTGAAAAAATTTTAATATATAAAATATATAACATTAAAATATAGTTTAGATATGCAAAATTAAAGGGGATAACAGTGTTTAGAAAAATTAAAGGAAGTTTGGCTATAATTTCAATTATTTTCATTTGCATTGTGGCGATGGGCATGGTTTCCGCTTCAAATAATGATACTTTAGCTACTGACAGTTCATTAGACGGAGCAGTTCACGCAAATGAGTCGGGTGGAAAGCATTTTGAAGATGTGCAAAATCAGATAAATGATGCAAAAGACGGTGATGAAGTAAATTTAAGCGGAGTTGTATACACTCCGTTAAATAGGGATGATGACACTTATAAACAGATAACTCTAAAAAAATCCATTAATATAAGTGGTGTTGAAGGGAAAACAATTTTTAACGCACATGGTCTTTGGGGAATATTTCTTGTAAAAAATATAAATCATGCTGTATTTAAAAATATCACATTCACAGGCTCCATCAGCGGAAGTGCGGTATCTGTAGTTGATTCCAATGCTGATTTTATTGACTGCGTTTTTGATTCAAATCAGGGAAGTGTCGGCAGCGGTCTGCAGGTATATTCAAACAACAGGGACATGACTGTAAATATCATTAACTGCACTTTCAAGAATAATGGTGCCGGATTGGATTATGCAGGCGTTGGAGGAGGAATAGCTCTTGGCCATTATGACCACACTCTTACAACAAACATAAAAAACTCCTATTTCTTCAATAATATTGCCTTAAGGGGCGCAGGAATTTATATTGCAGGCAGTGATGAAAGAAAAGGTTATCTGAATATAGACAATACCACTTTTGAAGAAAACCGCATACAATATCAGGAAGTCGAATTCATTGAAATCAGCGGATGCGATATCGGATTCTGGGGGTACTATAAGTACGATACCAAAATCTCCAATTCCCGGTTCATAGACTCCTATGATGAAGAAAATAATTATACATTGGCCCTGCTTCTTGCAAGGGATAATAATCTGGTGAACAATACCTTTTTAAACAGCAGATTGGCATTTGAAAAAACTGACGCTATTATTAAAGACTGCAGTTTCCAGAATTCAAGTTTGGAATTTTTCTTTGATGGATTCGAAAGCTATCTCTATGAACCTACTCCAGCTCCAAAAAGTGAAAACTTGAACTATAACATTGACAATTGTAATTTCTCAGATTCATTCATTGTTGTCGGACAGGGAGCTATCAGAAACTCTAATTTTGACGGAACTTCAATCTACAAGAATTCTCAAAAAGGCTTAAAATTGGAAAACTGCATATTTGCAAACCGATCAAACATTAAAGCATTTTCCAATATCAATGTTTTAAATTCCCAATTCCTTGATAATTCAGTCATTAAACTGGATTCATTATCTCTGAAAGCTGACATATCCAAAATATCTAAGGTAACCTACAATTCAGGCAAGAAAATCACAATTAAACTCATGGATGCAGTTACTGGTGAAATGGTCAGTGGAGTAAAAGTTAAAATTGCAGATTCCAAAGCTAAAAAAACTTATTATGTGACAACTGATAAAAACGGTAGGGCATATTTTGTTTTAGATACTAGATTAACTTTAGGCAGTCATAATCTTGAATTCAGCTGTGATGATTCAAGGTATACTTTAACCAAATCCAAACAGTCCATTACAGTTTCAAAAGCCAAAACCACAATTGCTGCTCCAAAGGTAACCGGCAAATTTAAAAAATCCAAATATTTCAAGGTTACAGTTAAGGATAAAACAACTAAAAAAGCAGTAAAAGACATTAAAGTCAAAATCAAGGTGGGTAAAAAGACTTTCAATGTCAAGACCAATTCCAAGGGTGTAGCTCAAATCAACACAAAATCCCTAGCTATTGGAACTCATAATGTGGTTATATCTTCTGGAGATTCCGGTTATTTGATGTCTTCTAAAAGTACAATTGTTATTAAAAGATAGATTTTTCTATCTTCTTTCTTTTTTTCATATGCCATTTCAAGGTCAATTCATTTAGGCAACTATAAATAATAATAGCAATAAAATTTTATTCAATAACTTAAATATTTTAAGTTTAATATTTTAATGAGGTTAAACTATGGTAAGTGTAAACGTAGAAGCTAAAAAAACCGTAGATGTAATGATTGAAAAAGCAGATGAATTAAACATTGCTGTTGAAACTTTAGGCAATGGCGCTACTGTCATTGACTGTGGTGTTAATGTCGACGGAAGTTTTAAGGCAGGAGAACTTTATACTAAAGTTTGTCTTGGTGGACTCGCAGATGTTGGAATTTCAATTCCTGGAGATTTATCTGAAAAATTCGCACTTCCTTCAGTAAAAATCAAAACTGACTCACCTTCTATTTCAACCTTAGGTTCTCAAAAAGCAGGTTGGTCTGTATCTGTAGGAGACTTCTTTGCATTAGGTTCTGGTCCTGCTAGAGCTATTGCATTAAAACCAGCAGAAACCTACGAAGAAATTGATTATGAAGACAAAGATGCTGATTTAGCAATCTTAACTTTAGAAGCTGATGTATTACCTGGTGAAGATGTTGCACAATACATTGCTGATGAATGTGACGTTGATGTCAAAGATGTTTACTTACTTGTAGCTCCTACTTCTTCCCTTGTTGGATCCATCCAAATTTCCGGAAGAGTTGTTGAAAACGGAACCTACAAAATGTTAGAAGCAATCAAATTCGATGTAACTAAAGTAAAACATGCAGCAGGTATCGCACCAATCGCACCAGTTGACCCTAACGGACTTAAAGCTATGGGTAAAACAAACGATGCGGTTTTATTTGGTGGAAGAACTTACTACTATGTAGAATCCGATGAAGACGATGACATTGCTGAAGTAGCAGCAAAATTACCTTCCTCCGCAGCTGACGGATATGGTAAACCATTCTATGAAGTATTTAAAGAAGCTGAATTTGACTTCTACAAAATTGATAAAGGAATGTTTGCTCCTGCAGAAGTTGTCATTAACGATTTAACTACTGGTAAAATTTACAAAGAAGGATTTGTAAACGCTGATTTACTCAAAAAATCCTTTGGTGTAGATGAATAATTTTATTCATCTTTTTTCTCTTTTTTTCTAACATTTTTTTCGCTATATTTAAATACTATTAATTTTTAATAATTATATGCTCTTTAATAAGGGACTTTAAATAAATTAAAAGGTGAAAAAAATGGGTTTAGGCGATATCCTATCAGATTCAGTGGTATATCCATTTTCTGATATTACAAAATTTTTAATCGTAGGTGTAATTGCATTATTCTCCGGTTTATCTGCTCTTTTTGGAAACTGGGGTGTAAATAATTTTATATTAGTTACATTAGCAGGTATTTTAGGATTAATATTTACATTAATTCTTGCCGGATACGGTGTTAGAGTAACTAAATACGCAATCAACCGTTCAAATGAACTTCCTGATCTGGATTTGCAAAACAATTTGATCGATGGTATTAAATCTTTAATAATAGGTATTGTTTACTTTATAATTCCAATTATTATCACACTAATTTTTGCTATTATTACCGGTGCAATCAGTGCAGGATTCAATCAGATGATGGCAGGATTAGGTGTATTTTTAGTTATTGTGGTCATTGTCTTTATATTCTTTGCTATATTTGAAATGGTTGCTCTTGCAAGATTTGCAGACACCGGAGAGCTCGGTGAAGCATTGAATATAGGTGAAGTAATTGAAGATGTTAAAAGAATAGGCGTTGGTCAAATAATTTTATTTGCAATCGCATCTGTAATAATTTTAATCGTTGCATCTTTACTTGTTTCAGTTTTAGGTTTTATTCCATTTATTGGAATTATAATTGCTCAATTGATTATAGGAGCATTTACAACCCTTTTCTACAGTAGAGGTATTGGTTTATTATATGCTGGTGCATAAATAAATCATTCTTTTTCTTTTTTTTTAAATTATCTTATAATAAATATTTTTTTAGAGGCATTCCTATTTTTTTAGGATATCTTAAAATTAATAAAATTTTTAAAGTATAATTTTAATATATATTATTATTCTATATAGAATATCAATTCAACTTTTTAGTTGTAATGGAGATGTATAAAATGGCAGACTTAAAAGGTACAAAAACTGAAGCAAACTTACAAGCAGCTTTTGCTGGTGAGTCCCAAGCACATACTAAATACCAATACTTTGCTGCAAAAGCAAAAGAAGAAGGTTACGTTCAAATCCACGATATTTTCATGGAAACTTCCAAAAATGAAAGAGAACACGCTAAAATCTGGTTCAAACTCTTACACGATGAAGACATTCCAGACACAATAGCTAACCTCAATGCTGCAGCAGACGGTGAAAACGAAGAGTGGACTGCAATGTACAAAGAGTTCGCAGAAACCGCTAAAGAAGAAGGTTTCCCAATGATTGCATTCTTATTTGAAAAAGTAGGTGCAATCGAAAAAGAACACGAAGAAAGATACAGAACTTTACTTGCAAACGTTGAAAACGATGCAGTATTCAACAAAGAAGAAGACATCGAATGGAAATGTGAAAACTGTGGATTTGTTTTCTCAGGTCCTAACGCACCTGAAAAATGTCCTGTATGCGGACTTCCTAAAGCACATTTCGAAGAAAGAGCTACCAACTTTAAATAAGCTCTCTTTTTTTATTTTTTTTTTTAAAATTTAACTGATCAATAATATAATTTTTATTTAAGAGTGATAATATGGCAGATTTAAAAGGAACCAAAACTGAAGAAAACTTAAAAGCAGCTCTTGCTGGAGAATCCCAAGCACGTGTAAAATATGAATTTTATGCATCCCAAGCTAAAAAAGACGGATACGTTGAAATCAAAGAAATTTTCCAAGAATCATCAGACAATGAAAAAGAACATGCAAAAATTTGGTTTAAATTATTAAATGGCGGAAAAGTACCTGACACTTTAACCAACCTTGCTGACGCAGCTGCTGGTGAACATGAAGAATGGACTTCAATGTACAAAGAATTCGCTGAAACTGCACGTGAAGAAGGCTTTGATGATATTGCAGACTTATTTGATGCTGCAGGTGCAACTGAAAAAGCACACGAAGACAGATACAACGCTTTAACTGATAAAATCAAAGCTGATAAAGTATTCAAAAAAGATGAAGAAATTGCATGGAAATGTAACAATTGTGGATACATCCATTATGGAAAAGAAGCTCCTGAAGTATGTCCATTATGTGATCACCCACAAGCTCACTTCAGAAAACAAGATACCAGTTATATCTAAATTCAAACGGAAGTTCAAACTTCCTATTTTTTTCTATTTTTTTTACATTAACTTTTTAACATATTAATTGTATAATAGTTATTAAGTTGATATTATGATTGAAAACAATATATGTCTTTTAACCGACAGTTATAAAGTAACTCATCACTATTTCTATCCAAAAGGCACTGAAAAGATTTATTCTTACCTTGAAAGTAGGGTTGGTGCTGAGTTTAACAAAACAATTTTTTACGGACTTCAGTATATTATTAAAAAGTATTTGGAAGGCCAGGTAGTCAGTCAGGAAAAAATTGATGAGGCCGACAAACTTATATCAGAACACATTGGTCCTGGAATTTTCAACAGGGACGGCTGGCAATACATTTTGGATGAACATGACGGCAGATTGCCAATTGAAATAAAGGCGGTCAGCGAAGGAACTCCTGTAGATGTCAGCAATGTATTGATGACTGCGGAAAACACTGATAAAAAGTCATACTGGTTACCTAATTATCTTGAGTCTTTGCTTTTGCAGGTCTGGTATCCATCCACCGTTGCAACATTGTCCGCTGAAGTGAGAAAACTGGCCAATTTTTACCTTGAAATAACAGGTTCAGCCAAGGATAATCTTGACTTCATGCTCCATGATTTCGGCTACCGTGGAGCTACATCAACAGAATCATCAATGCTGTGTGGGTCTGCACATCTTCTCAGCTTTTCAGGAACTGATACAATTCCTGCTTTAACAATTCCTGAAAACTATTACAATGACTCCGCTTTATACGGATTTTCAGTTCAGGCAACAGAACACAGTGTAATGACTTCTCTTGGTCCTGAAGGTGAAATAAACCAGATTTTAAATGTCATTGACAATGCAAAAGATGGAATACTGTCCATTGTTATTGATTCATATAATTATCGGGACTTTTTGATAAATACAGGAAAATCGGGCAGCCAGCTAAATGAAGCTATCCTAAACTTCCTGGACGGTGAAAACAACAAAATAGTATTCAGGCCTGATAGCGGAGAGCCTGTTTCAACAACAATTGATTGTCTGAACTTGCTTTCAGAAGGTTTTGGAAGCCATCTAACAGATAAAGGTTACAAGGTATTCGATTTAAACATTGGTCTTCTATGGGGAGACGGTCTTAACTATCAGAAAATACGTGATATCCTGTTTGCAATGAAATCCAACGGATGGGCTGCCCAAAACATAATATTCGGTATGGGTGGGGGACTTCACTCATCTGTAACCAGAGATACCCAGAGAAATGCATTTAAATGTTCAGCACAATTGCGTGATGGCCAATGGCATGACATATTCAAAAACCCTCTTGATTCAAGTAAAAAATCAAAAACAGGAAGATTTAAATTAATTAATGAAAATAATTCATTTAAAACAGTTTCTATTGATAGTGATGGTGAAGATTATCTTCAAACAGTATTCAAAGATGGTGAACTGTTGATTGAAGACAGTTTCGGAGACATCAAAGCAAGAGCTTTAAAATACTCTAATTTCTTATAATTTCGTTCAAAAATTTTGGAGTTTTTTTTAACTCCTCCACTATTTTTTTTTAAAAATATTTTACATTTTAACTCTTATTTTCCTTTAAAAACAATTAATATTTATATTAGGATATCTAAAGATAGTTATATTCTATATCTTTAACATATTATAGAGATTAAATTGGAGGAATAAATTTGAATAAGCTTAAATTAACATTACTGTTGTCAATATTCTTTCTGCTGATGCTAGTGCCGGCAGGTTATGCAATGGATAATGACACTGCGGTTCTTGGTGAAAGTTCTGCCGATTATTATTTTGATTCAAATGTCGAAAATGATAATGGAGACGGATCAATATACAATCCCTACAAGACATTAACTTCCGATAGAATTAAAGACAATTCCATTATTCATCTGGCTAACGGAGAATATGAACTGGACTGGGGAAGTAATCCCGATAATGTGAGTATAAAAGGAACTGATGCCAGCAAAACTATCATTTCTTATTCTGGAATAGGTTTTGATTTAAAAGGTTCCCTATCATTATCAGATGTTACTTTAAGCGGTTTAGGAATAAGGGCTAGTGGAAACAATTTAACAGCAACAAATACAATTTTCAAAGATTTCTCATCTGCCTCCAATAATGCAATCAATTCTAAGTCAAATGTTATCCTCTCAAACTGTTCTTTCATATCCAATTCTGCAGGTACCGGAGGAGCTATTTACATGAACGGAGGTACTTTGACTATTTCCGATTCACTGTTTAAGGATAATGCGGCCGATAAGTACGGTGGTGCCATTGCATGTGAGGACGGTACTTATATTGAGATTGATGATTCAAAATTCCTCAATGATTATTCCAATGCAGAGGCAGGTGGTGCGATTTATTTAAAAGATGTTGAGCTAGTTGCAAATAATGTTGAAATAATCAACTGTTCCGCTCCATTCGGTGGAGCTATAGCTTCTTTAAACTCAAAGGTCTCTCTAAATAATTTTACCGCTAAAAACAATAGGGCTAAATACTACGGAGGTGCTGTCTATTCATTGTATCATTCCTTTGAAATCACCCATTCAGCATTAACCAACAACAGTGCAGGCAATGGTGGTGCAATATTTGCCGATGGCGTTTCTGACTTTATAATAAACAATAATGTATTCACTGATAACTCTGCAAGCATTGGAAGTGCTGTTTTTTCACAGATAAGTGATTTTTATTATGATTCCCTATATGATAAGGCATTGAATAACAAATTTGTCAACAATGATGCATATGTTAACAAAGGATTGAATTTAACATTTAATAATAATCAGCATATCCTATTCAAATTAAATGCATCCTATAACGGCAGTTTACCTTCTTATTATAATTTAAGGGATTTAGGACAGGTTTCCACAGTTAAAAATCAGGGAAGCGGAGGTAACTGCTGGGCATTTTCTTCACTGGCCGCTTTGGAATCTGCAATTTTAAAGTCCACAGGCATTGAATATGATTTATCCGAGGAAAACATGAAAAACATAATGTCATTTTATTCCACTTACGGCTGGTCAATGGAAAACAATGTTGGAGGATATGACAAGATGGCTGTAGGTTATCTAACCAGCTGGCTAGGTCCGGTCAATGAAAGTGATGATGATTATGACTCCAAATCATTATTGTCCCCATTGATTGCAAGCTTTGTCCATGTTCAGAATATTGTATTTTTAACAAGAAGTAATTTCACAGATAATGATGCAATTAAGAAATCCATAATGGATTACGGTGCCGTTGCTACAAGTATATACTGGTCAAGTTCATATCTCAAAGGAAAAAATTACTATTATTCAGGATCTACCGGTGCAAACCATGCGGTAGCAATTGTAGGATGGGATGATAACTATTCAGCTTCAAACTTCAGGAACACTCCTCCGGGTGACGGTGCATGGATTATTAAAAACAGTTGGGGAACCAGCGGTGGAGATAAAGGATTTTACTATGTTTCATATTATGATACTAAATTTTCACAGCCTGGAAAATATGTTTCCTATGCCATTATATTAAATGATACAATCAAATATGACAAGATTTACCAGTATGATGTTCAGGGCAGATCTGATATCTTTTTAAATTATACAAACACCGTCTGGTACAAGAATAAATTTGAAGCTACCTCTGATGAATATCTCTCTGCAGTATCAACATACTTTGAAAAATCTACAGACTGGGAATTATCTGTTTATGTTAATGATGCATTGAAACTCACAAAATCCGGAAAAGCCATAGTAGGTTATTCCACTATTGATTTAGGAAAATTCATTCCAATCAAAACAGGCGATATCTTTGAGGTTGTCTTTAAGGTAACTGTTGACGCCAATGCAAGCGTTCCTATCTCAGAGGCTGTTTCATTCAATGAAGAAACATACCATGAAAATATTTCATTTATAAGCTATGACGGAAAAAATTGGGTTGATTTCTATGATTTGGAATGGACATTCCCTGACCATACTTATGCATCACAGGTAGCATGCATTAAAGCATTCACTATTTCAAACCCTCTGAACACTCAAATTAATTTAACTTTAACAAACAGAGGCAAAAACAGTACAGATATAATTGCCACAGTTTTCGATGAATACGACAATATCATAACTCATGGAACTGTAGTTTTCTCAGTTGGCGGTGCTGAACGCACTGTAGCTATCAGCAACGGAATTGCAAAGTATTCTAATGCAAAAATAACTGACGGAATCAATAATTACTCTGCAAGATTCAGCGAAACAGGTTACAATCCGTCAAGCAATTTTGTTCTTGTATCCAATAATGTAATTGATACAAACATCAGTTTAACTTTCTCTTCTGTAGACGTTAATCCGGTTACAATTACTGCTAATATCAACGGCCAGAACGGAAATCCTGTGGAAGGTGGAGAAGTTGTTTTCACCATTGAAGGCGTAAACTACACAGTAAGTGTAGAAAATGGTTATGCAAGCTTAACCCATACATTCAAAAGCTTTGGAGTAAACAATATTTTAGCAGCATACAGGGATGCATACAGTTACGGACCAAGTCAGACAGAAAAGACAATTGAAATCTCACTTCACGATGCACGTGTTGACATTAACGTTGATTCCCAGTATAATCCTGTAACAGTTACTGTTAATGTGGTCGATGAGAATGGAAACAAAGTAAATGCAGGTAATGTGGTTTTAAAGATTGAAGGCAGCGAATATACTGTTGGCATAACAGACGGCAAGGCAAGCTTAACTCACGTTTTCACCAGGTTCGGCAGTCAAATCATCACAGCCGCTTATAGTGATGATTCATATAACTATAATTCAAACAATACCCAAAAGGACATTTCCGTCAATTTGAAAAATACTAATTTGGAAATTGATCACGATTATAATGCAAACAACCCTGTTAATTTAACCTGCACAATAACTGACGGCGATGGCAATCCTGTAGATACAGGCAAAGTTTATTTCAACTTTGGCGATGAAACTAGGGAGGTAGATGTTGCAGACGGTGTTGCAAGTATTGAGTATGTATTTAAAAACACTGGTATCAATGATGTTTCAGTTAGTTATGTTGACGGATACTACTATGCAGATTCTTCCAAGAATATCTCTTTAAACGTATCTAAGATTCCTGTCGGATTATCTGTTGATGTAAATCAGATTAAAGATTCATTGACAATTACAATAAACCTTTCACAAGCTTTAGATGAATATGTTGTTGTTTATGTTAATGACGAGTACAATATATTGAAATCATCAAAAGGTCAGGCAGTATTGAATCTCAACAGCGCATATCCTGGAACATATTTAATCAAAACCAATGTGAACAGTTTAATTTATGATTCAGGCATTGTAGAAAAAGAGTTCAAAGTAAAAGAAAGATCTACAACCATAATCTGTGATACATCAAAACTTGCTTATGATAAAGTTTTGCACTGTTCTGTTGTCCTGGAAGATGAATTCGGTTATGTTATTCCAAATTCTCAAGTTTCAATGACTGTTGGAGGCAAAACATATTCCGCTGTTACCAATGAATCAGGTGTTGCGGTATTTAAGTTCACCTCAGGAATTGGAACTGCCAGTGCAGTATTTTCATTCAAGGGTGATGAGAACTATCAAAAATCATCCCTGACCAAAAAATTAACCATTGACTCATCAGTCCAGATGCCGACAGCCGCTAAATACACATACAATGCGGATTATGAAGTTAAGCTTGTGGACGGCGCAGGCAATGTAGTGAAAACAGAGGATGTAAATGTTCTTGTTGACAGCAAGGACGAATTTACAGTATCTACAGATTCCAAGGGCATTTTACACTTTAACATATCATTATCAGTTGGAAGTCACACAATCACCGTAACCAATCCTGAAACCGGTGAAGTCAAATCTCAGACAATCAGTGTTGCTGCACGTATCAACGGAAATAAGGCTTTGACAATGTATTACGGTTCAGGCTCAGCATACAAGGTCAGAGTATATGACGACAATGGAAATATAGCAAAAGGCGTTGAGGTAACATTTAAGATTGACGGCAGAATCTACTCAAGAATCACTGACTCCAACGGTTACGCTTCACTTAAAATCACTTTAGCCCCAAAAACATATACAATAACTGCCAGTTATAAAGACTACAAAGTGTCCAACAAGGTTGTTGTCAAACCGACATTGATTTTAAAGGATAAAACAGTTAAAAAATCAAAGACTTTCAAATACACTGTCAAACTGCTTAACAATAAGGGTAAAATTTTGAAATATAAGTATGTTAAAGTCAAGTTCAAAGGCAAAACATATAAGGCTAAAACCAACTCCAAGGGAATAGCCACATTCAAACTAAAATCCTATTCAAAAGTAGGTAAATTCACATTAACAGCAACTTATGGTTCTGCAAAAATAAGTAAAAAGATAACAGTTAAAAAATAAGGTTAAAAAACCTTATTTATTAGCTTTAATTAAGTTACGGGCTGCTTTTAAGTCAGTATTATAGATATGGCCTGAGGTTGAGTGGTAGTGAACTCCACCAAAGTTTAATTTTTCACCAACAATTTCCTTGTTGACTTCTTCTTTCATTTTCAATCCCAGATACGCTATGAAAAACATATTGGAGTAAAATGCTCCGAAAATATCATTGCTTCTGAATATGCAGTGAATTGTTAATTCATTGTCACGTACAATGCATTGAAGGAACTGAAGACATGGAATATCTTCCCTGTCGGCATCCAATTGAGGATCAATTGTAACTGCCACTGCCCTGTTTGATCCGGTTGCAGTCAGGATTCTCTGTTTCATTGTGTTGAACTGGTCAACATCAAAATGAGCATAGATACGGTTAGGGTAAGTGTAAACAAATCCCTGGTCGTCAGGATTTTCAGCTGATTTTACATATTCATATAATGCATCGCTTTTGATAGGACAACCTTCCATATCGAATTTTCCGGATTTGATGTCACTTAATAGCATGTCAGGTGTGTAGTGCTGATATTTTGCCCTGAATTTTAAATTGAACGGGTCATCAATTATATAAAAATTTCCAAGACTCTCAATTAAATGGTGATTTGAGTCTTTATAAGTTTCTTTTCCTTGCTTGAGGATTTTATTTACAAAATCCAAGTAACATTGATTAATAGTTAACATAAAAAACATCCCTTTAAATTAATTAAGATTATGTTTTGTAAAGTATATATAATTACAGTAATTTGGTTAAAAAGTTTCAACTGTTGCGTTGTTATGTAGATTTCATGATTTATTTTATTCAAGTTTAATTATTTAATTTATAATTTTAAAGATAGTTATTAAAATTTTAATAAATGTTGTTGTAAGTGATGGTTTAATTAAGTGTAATTGTATTTATTCGATTACTTTTTTTCGTTGACTTTTCTTACAACTTTTGCGGGAACACCTGCAACTATGGTATCAGGCTCAACATCCTTTGTAACAACAGCACCTGCTGCAATGATGGCGCCGTCACCAATGGTAATTCCCGGCAATACTGTAACGTTTGAACCTAACCATGCACCGTCTCCTATCTTAATAGGTGCAGGAAGTAGATTTGCTCTTTTTTCAGGGTCTTCCTGGTGGTTTAATGTTAAAAGACATGTATTGTGACCTATCAATACGTTGTCTCCTATAAAAATTCCTCCCTGATCCTGCATGGTACAATTTGAATTAATGAAAACGTTTTCTCCAAGATGGATGTTTTTGCCGCAGTCTGTGTGGAACGGTGGAACCAGTCTTAATGATTCATTTACTGGTTGAGAGGTAAGCTCTGCAAATATTTCTCTAACTTCATTTTCAGGGTGATATTCGCAGTTCAATTTACTTTTTATTCTAGTGGCTTCAAGAAGCAGTTCATTAAACATTTCCTGAACCTCGGAAGGATATTCAACTTCCTTTCCGCTATTGACATAATCTAAAAAATCTTTTAATTCCATTTTATCACTATTTTAGTATTGGTTGTCTTAACTTAATATAATTGTTGTGAATTTGTAAAATTGTTTTAAGTCCGTAAAATTGATTTAATTTACTTAATTATTTTTAAAATAGGTTATAACTAAGTTTGGAACAAGTTTTGGAAAAAATTTTTATATTATTTTATTTAATTTTAATATATATGATTTTTAGGTGGTTTTTATGAATTTAAAATATGATGGTCAGGGATGTCTTTTATAGGGAATATATGATTTGTCCATTGGAGAAGTTGAAAATGAGTTTGTAAATGGGAAATCTCAAAGAAGACATGATATATTTGAAAATTATAAGTGTCATCTTAAAGAAATAAAAGATACGAATTGCTGTTTGAATCATTGGATTGATGGAAGTTTTGTTACCTTGAAGGAAAATCCTAATGATATTGATACATTTACGGAATTTGATGGTGTTAAGGCCAAAAAATTAGGAATTCTTGATGAAATAGATAATATTATTTATGATGCTCCTTTAAGAACAAATAATTTTTGTCATTCTTTTAGAGTGTTTAAGGTTCCTCAATCCTGGCGGAAGGATTATGATGAGTATATAACAATTAAATCAAGGATATTATTTATATTATTTCCTTCAGATAGTAGAACAAATGGTGTAAAAGGTTTTTTAAAGTTAAAAATGGTGAATTAAATGTTTTTCAATACTATTAAAGAATATGATGAAGAATTAAAAAATATGGAAGACATGTTAAATGATATGGAAAAACGCATAGAGTTGTATCCTGATAGGGTATTGACAAAAGGAAATTACCGAACATTAAAAGAGATTTATACTATTATTTTCAATGATAAAAATGATTTTCTCAGGATGATGGATGACAGCATTAATCTGCACATTTCTGGTGAAGAGATAAAAAATCATAAGATTTCTCTTTCAATCATTACAGGTCTTTTCGGTAACTTTCAGGATTTGATTGCATTTTTGTCAAATTTTCTGAAAGATTCCAAAAACTATACTTTTGAAAGTCATGATTTAAAACTTGAAGAGGTTACCAGCGGATCCATTCAGATACTCTTTTCAATGGATGATGATATAACCAATTTGGAGGAGGTCTATCTAAATCATCAGGTCTTTGAAAGGCTTTTGGATTTGGTTGAATGCAATATTGATGATTTGGAAAAACAAATTGATGTCATCGGCACACAGTCCATGAATGCATATAAAAAATTTCTGAAAATTCTAATCGAAAATGAACTTGATTTTACTCTTGAGAATAATTCAAGAAAAGCGGGCCTGACACATGAAGAGTCATTGAAAATATATGAAAAAATAGATGATGGTATTTAATCGCAAGCGAATTTTACCATCAAATCGAATAATTCTTTAGCTTTATTGGTTGAATCCTGTTCTGTAATGTCTTCAGGAATTTCATATACAAAAGTAGGATATCCTCCCTGAGCTATTGGTTTGGATACAAGAACTGCAGATGTTGATTTGTATTCTTCATTGCCTGTTACTGGATAATAATTGAAATCACTGCTTTCGTTAACCTTTTTGGCAGTATCCACTGAGGCATTATCCATCTCAGGTGTGGCCAGATAGAATCCCTGTCCGTAAGTAGGTATGTGTGAATGGCTTATGATTACACAATCAGCATCTGATTTGGTAACGTCAGGATTTACAAAGTCATGAACGAGACTTTCTCCATTGGCTCGGCCCTCATTATAATCCTGAGGGTTTTTTGTCACGTTGGTTTGATAATGGATGATTTTGACATCACTGTGGTCATTGACGTATTCCCTTGCGGCCTTAATTTCAGGGTCTATTGATAAGGGTTCTCTCGGATGGATTCCTGTAATTAGGGCTATAGTTTTATCAGCGCTTGCATTACCATAAACAAACTTTTCAACAGTGCCGTTTTCAGTGTTTCCAAGGACGGTTCCTGTTGCATTTTGTGTCATTGGTTTGGATTGAATGAATATTAATCCTGCAAGAAGTATTAAAATTACAGCTATTAAAATGATTTTAGTTTTTCTCTGCAAAATTTCACCTATTACAATATATATTTCAGATATATAATAGTTTTTTAGATTTGCTCAATGTCAAATTTTAGAGTTAATACTGTTTAAACCATTCAGGATTGCTTTTGAAATGTTTTTTCATAAGTTCGGTTCGACATTTCATCATGTTTTCATATTTTTCCGGATTTTCATTTTTTATCTTTAAAATTCGAGAATACCTCGATTTCTGCAAGTTGGGGATGAATTGAAAAGTTGGGTGTACTTTTGTTAATTGTCTATATAATTAGTTATTTTTTAAAATAAGCTTTTTTTATAAGGTATTTAGGGGGATTATTTATATTCACTATACTTTTTGATTTTTCATATTAATATTGGAAAATTAATACTTTTCATTTGCTCTCTTACTATTTCTTTATAAATGGGGAAGTTGTTAATTTAATATTAGTGAGTCTTTAATTTTTGTATGTTAAA
>NZ_SUTM01000024.1 GCF_015062935.1 Methanobrevibacter sp.
GGTTGGGTTCAGCTATTCAAAACTCCTTTTCTGAAACCCTTTCATATATATCGCAGTTGGAAATCTAAATTCAAATCCGAAAACCCTGCCGTTAATGTTAATGTGCAGCTGTTAAAGTGAAAGTCAAAAATAGGTATTGTTTATTTTAACAATAACATTGCAGATTATGAAAGTTACTCCAGCTATTGAAAATCAGTTTTTATTACGAGATTGTTTATATTTAGTTTATTTATTGTTGTCATTTATTAACAATTTTTAAAATGAGGTATAGCGCTAGCTATCGAAAAAAAATTTTTGCTATTTATATTGAAGTTCATAATATATTAGCAATCCAAGACGAGTTAGTTTATATAGCTTGCCGGTCTTTTCATTTTCATTAAGGCACACAACAATATCTTTGTCTTTTAATTCTCGTAGCACTCTTGATACAAGAGAGAATCTTACGTTCATTGTTTCTGTAATTTCCGATGGAGTCATTCTTGATTTTTCGATTATTTTGATAACCTTCTGACGGTTCTTGCTACGTTTGACATAGGCGAATGCGTCAATGTATGTCGGGCTATTAGTATCGGGTAACATGCTATTCTATATCAATTACGAATTAAATATTATGCTATTTTTATTCTATTGTTATTCTATTAACATCGAACAATCTTTTATTAGATTTATGCATTATGTTAAAAAATTTTTATTATATCTTAAATACGAAAAATATCCATAATTGATTAGTTATAATGTTAAATTGACTTTTATATTAATTTAAATTTTATTCGGATAAGTTATTGATATGTTGTGGTTAAATAAAGGAAAAATAAAAATCAAATCCTATACCTTTTTATATAAAAAAAATAATATATTATTATATATATTACATTATATGTAGTAGGTGTAAAATTATGGCGAATGTAAACAACACATCTTCATACATGGATGAGGATAAGAAAAAAATAATCAAAGAGTCAAATTATACATACAGAGATGCACTTGAAGTTGGAGCATATCTTATTGAAACAGGTAAATTTGAAAGAGTTTATAAAGAAATGCAAATTTACGATTTACAAAAAGAATTAGAACAATTAGACGATTAACCATCTTAAATTGTTTAATATACTGAAAATAGAACGTGCACATCTTAAAATAGTATAATATCGAAATAAGACCTGACTAGTTTAACACTATTTCTAGCGTATGCACTCTTAAAAATTTAAATTGAATACGAAAAAAGTAATAATATTTTATTATTACTTAACTATTTTTTACCTAATAAAATTTTATATACATACCGTAATAGTAATAAATATAAAGAATATACATTATATTATGAAAATCAGAAAAGAAAATATCAGTGCAAGAGTACAATCTGCACTAAAAAAAATTGTTATCGATTCTGATTATTCTCATAGGGATGCATACGAACTTGGTGCGAAAATAATTGCTTCAGGTGATGCTCCAAAAGCATTTAGTCAGGTCGAATCAAACGCAACTTCTAAAAAAACAATTAAAGAAGCTGAATGTAAAATAGTTGAAGAAAGAAAACAAAAACTTGAAGAAGAATTGAGAAACTTATAGGGGGCCTGCTCCTATGGGTCAGAAAAATTCAGACGTTAAATACTTTTTAGAGCAACATGAACAAGAAATAATAAACTGTTGCAAGAAAGGAATGAGTAACAATGAAGTCCGTAAACTACTAAAAACAAAATATGGAAGAGATGTCGCAGATAACACCTACAGAAAATTCAAAGCAAAACTGAAAATTAAAAAAACTGATTTCCTGGAAACATTACTGGATGAGATAACAGTAATGAAAGAATCCGGTGCAACTGATGCTAACATTAGAAGATGGTTAGCAGAAGATCATGATGTTGAAATAAGCCGATCAACTTTCTCCAGATTCAAGAAAAAATATAACATAACAGATCAAGAAAAAACTCCTCACGATAAAAAAGCATTGACAAACAGAGCTATCAGCCAAAAACAAATACTAGACAATAACGTTCATCAAGATAATATTGACATAGCTATTGACACCATATTGCAGCAACAGGTCACTGACATCCAAACAGGACTGGACAATCTCGACAGGATAACCCGAAACGCTATAAGCATTGAAATTGATTTTGAAAAACTTGAAAGAGAAATAAGACTCAATGCTAGCGAAAAAAATATTGGAAGATATTTGCTTGATTTTACTGAATTAAAAATACGTTACTTGGAATTATCTGTTAGAACATTTGAAGCTAAAAACAAATTATTCAAAGATGAAATGGACAGACTATTTAAAAACAGAGTCCTTGAACTAGAAGATAAAAAAATTGAAATATCTCAAAAAGACATTATGGATGAAATAGAAGTTCTTGCAAAACAAATAGATGATAATAATGTACAATAAAGATGGCCAATTCTATTTAGGTGCAAGAGACAAAGCTATTCTTCAAAAATGTGTATATGAAAATCCATACATACCATTTAAACCATTTGTCAAACAAGCTGAGATGATTCTAGCAACAGAAAAGGAAGTTCTAATTGGTGGTGCCGCTGGAGGTAGTAAATCAACCAGCCTGTTAATGAGAGCCTTATTTTATGTTCAGGACGATGTTAATGAATACCATGCATTAATATTGCGTAGAACATTATCTGATTTGAAAAGGAAAGGTGCTTTAATTCATAAAGCCAGCCAATGGCTTAACCGTAAAGAGATTCAAAGAGACCCAGCTATTCGGCCGAAGTGGGATGGTACTGAACATTCATGGACATTTCCAAACGGCAATAGTTTAACCTTCGGATATTTACGTAACATTAACGACCTCGATACTTATCAGGGTTCTGAATACCAGTTCATTGGCATTGATGAGTTAACGCAACTGGAACGCTTTAAATATATTTATATGCGTTCACGTGTCCGAAAAACTAAAGACAATAAACTTCCAACACAGTTAATGTGCTCAAGTAATCCTGGTAAGCGTGGTAATAAATGGGTCAGGGAAAGATTCATCGAAAAGATAGATGCAGACATTCAGGACAAAGACCAGATAAGATTTATCAGCTCCAGTTATGTCGATAATGTTTATCTGGACAGACAGGACTATGAAGAATATCTTATGGGCTTGGATAGAGTTACACGTGAGCAGTTAATGAACGGTAACTGGTATGCTTCAGTTAAAGGTGAGCTATTTGATGAATCAGATTTCCACTTGATCTCTCATGACGAATTTTTGAAAATACCTATCATCCGGATCATCAGGTATTGGGATCTTGCTGCAACTGAAGTTCTCAACGATGACAAATTGAAAGGTAATGATCCAGATTATACCGCAGGAGTGTTACTGGCCAAAGATTTAAACGGCAATATCTACATCCTTGATTCTTATGAGTTTCAATTGGAGTCACGGAATCTTATTAATGAAATCATTAACACTGCAGCGCGTGATAAAGCGGATGTGCAGTATATAGAACTTGACGGTTCCACTGGTAAGAACTTTGGCCTGTTAATTATTGATGAATTAAACCGAAGAGGATTTACTACAGGCACTGGAAATTCACGTGAGAATAAAGTTGACCGTGCCAGAAGAGTTTCAGCTGACATCCAACTTAACGGAATTTTCCTGGTTGGGAAGGATAGAACAGGGTTTACTAAAAAATGGGCCATGGAATTTCTTGAAAAAATTACAGCCTACCCTAACGAATCCATTCACGATGACTGTGTTGTTGCATTCACCGGTGCATATGAGAAACTGGCTAGTGAAAAGCAACCTCAAAGAGTTGATGTTGATAAATGGTATTCTACATAATAATAGCTATTTTGCTATGGACATATTGATGGACATACTATGGACTATACTGTGGACTTTATGGACTGTCTTATGGACATACTATGGACTGCATCGTGGACTGTTTGTGGACTTGAAGTGGGACACCATGGACACCCAATGGGATTATCATATGGGTTATCTGAGGGACTGATTATGGACAAGGTAATGGATATATCGTGGACTATGTTATGGACTAACTATGGACTATACTATGGACTGGTTATGGACTACTTGATGGACATACTATGGACTATGTTATGGACTGTTTATGGACTAACTAATGGATAAAGTGTGGACTATATCGTGGACTGTTTGTGGACTAAGTTGTGGATGGACTGGATGATGGACTGTTTGTGGACTGATGGATGTATGGATGGACTAATGGACATACACGAATCAGGTATACCCCCCATGTATCAGAAATCTAAGGTCGATATGAACTTCTTTTTGTAGGGTGTCCATAACTATGGACTGATTATGGACTATACTATGGACTGTTTATGGACTGGAGTATGGACTGATTTTTCATAAAATTGTTGTCTGCGAACCTAGTCGGGCCGACATAACATTGTTATCTTTCCAAAATCAACGCAATTTTCAGGGGGTACACATTTTTTGGGGCAGTCCACGTGGATGGATGTATGGACTACAGTCCACGTTATGGACTTCCGCGTGGACTGTTTACAATGCAACAATTCACATCGACCTCCATAAAAAAATCCCGCGAAAAAATCGATACAATAATTTTTCAATTAAAATTCAAATAAAATTATTTTAAAAAAATAATTAATAATAATAAATATAGGAAATAAAAAAATAAAATAAAATAAAATATTATTAAATTTAAAGATATTTTACAATTTATTTATATAGTAGTTTATCTAAATATAAATTTAACTTAATGGAGTGAGTGATAAATCATGGCGATTCAGGAACCCACTAAGCAGAAATCATTTAAAATTTCAGAAGATTTAGCTATTGAATTTGAAATTCAAGCTAAGAGAAGTAGGACAAAAGAAGTTGACCTGATTACAAGGTATATTCAAGAAGGTTTAGAAAGAGATCAGAATGAAGATAAACAATCAACATTGGATTAAAATTATATTGAAAATGTGTTAAAAAATAGCGATAGAAAGAAATTATGAAATGATTGCCGTCATTTCATAATCCATAAGTTTAAACTTATAATTATTTATAGAGATGGTTATATATAAACTTATTTATGGATTTGTATATACAAAAGTGTATTACAAAAAAAATTATTTTTTGCACATTTCCAATTCAATATGAATACGGAAGTGTTAAGTATGGAAAGTATTAATGAAGAATCTTCCATGAGATTTAGGGAAGATAAAGATATATTATTTGTATTAGCAAATGCTAGGAATGTTTTAAAGGCTTTTTATGGGAGGATGTTATAATGGCTGAAAAGATTGATTTCCATATTAAAGCCGACAAGTCAAAGACTGTTAAAGCTAGAGAATTATCTGGTTTAACTAACAGGGAAATTTTTGAGTTAGGTTGTAAGGCTGCAATCGAACAGCATCAAAATGTTTTAGATACTGAAATTTTAGAACTTAATGAAGCAATGGATAAGGTTAATGAATTAACAGCATCAGTCAGATCCAGATTAAGAGATATGGAAGTTCCAACAAAACCTAGTGATGATTCTGATTCTGACAGTGAAGATATGATAAGAAATCACATACCACTTGAACTATTCAAGGAAATGGTATTGTATTATATGGATACTTTTGGCATAACTGATATTCAGGAACTCAGCAGCAAAAACAAAGAAGTCTTCAGATTCTTTTTAATTAACCTGGCATATCACGATATGAATATGGATGATGTAAATAAGTTATATGAAGATATGAATTCAGAATAACTTTATTTATATTATTTACTTTTTTTATTTTACTTATTTTTTTAATAGCAATTCTTTTAATCTTTAGTTATTGATTTTAGTAGTGTTATTGATATTCTTTTTTTGGAATTGCAATTTTTGCAACAGGAATTGCAACTCTCATTTCACCTTAAATTTATTACTTATTTTATATAAATAATATAATAAAGTATATAATAGAGGTATATTTCAACTGAAAATATCCTTACTGGAAATATTTATTTTTCTAAGAAAAAACTCCTTAGGTGATTGTTAATGTATGAAATGATAGGCATACTTGTCGGATTGGTTTTAATTAATGCAATAGTTAGTTTGTTAATGATTGACCTATTATACAGGTGTTATTGCTTAATTAAAAAAGATGAATACGATATAAGAGAAGTATTTGAAAGGTGATAATGATGAGAAGAATAATTATTGAACTGGACTATGAAGGACACGATTCTGATTTAAGCGCATGCCACGAACTTGAAAACCTTCTGGACCTTACTGATTTTAAACTCAGAAGATTCAACAGTGTCGATACTGAAAACTTATTCACAGTAACAATTGGAAATGGATAATATGGGCGTTACTGATTTTATAAAAACCAGATTGCTGAATAACCGTGTGGAACAGTACAATACTAAGCGCAGCTATTGGGGTGAGGATGAAAGACAACCACGTACTGACGGGATCAATACCGGTCTTGACCTTCCTGATGCACTTCCCCCTGTAATAAATAAAACTATAGCTAACGCAAGGTATGCTGTTAAACTTGACGGTTACACTGCAGGAGTATTGAAAAATAGAATTGATAAAGCTAATGTTAATATAGTACTGGTTGATAAGGAAGAGAAGTTATCTGCTGAACAGAAATTGACTTTAATACTTTGGGCCAGGATGATTGATATTTCGCAAGTTGCAAAGAACATCCTTCAGGGCGGAATGGTAGACGGTGAGGGATTAATTAAACCTGTAGAGAGATGGGATAAAAGTATTGGTAAATATATTAAACCTATATTTCTTGAAATCGGCGCTCACGGTTACGGATTAAAGAAAGAGTTTAATGATGATAATGAAGTGCAGCTATACCTTCATGAAATGCCAAAGGATATTGTTAACGGTTCACCTGAAGACTTCAATAATTTCGTTAGTATTGAGGAAGGCACATTAACGGTCAAGTATGAACCGGATGAGGTTATTAACTTCATGTACAATGAAATCTACTCAGAAGCCCAAAGCATTATCCTGAACTGCTTGGATGATATTTATCATAAGTGCAATCTTGAAAGGAATCAGGTGGAGCGTATTAATAAGGATAATATTATTGAGGTTAAACCTTCACTGGACAGTAACGGTCAGCCTATAATTACAGAACTTTCATCCACTGCAAAGGAAAACCTATATGCTGATTACGGAACCACGGCCGGAAGTAATGTAGCTATTGTACCTCCAGGAATCGAATCTAAAATACTTGGGGGTAACAATTATCAATCTGACTATACAAGGCAAACGGAAATCTTCAGGAATAATATTTTAAGGACTTTCGTGACACCGCAGTCACAGGCAGGTAATGAGAAATCCAATCAGAATGTTGCTGAGTACATTAACGATTCAGCTATTACTGGGTTTATTGTTAATGTTGCTAATGACCAGAAGTGGGTGTTAAAGTATTGCAATGAATTATTAAAGAGGCAATTGGAGTTAATGGGTGTTAAAGAAACTTTAGATGTTTACTTCAGTTATTCTCGTGATGATGTATTAAGATATATTATGGAATTGTCCTCTGAGGGTGATGAAATCTATAAGAACTATTTAAGTAACTTTGAAGAGGAGCAACCGGTCGGTGAAAGGATTTTAACTGACAGTGGAGTTGAAATATAATATATATTTATATAAATAAAGTAATAAAGTAAATAATAGATGTGATAATAATGAGGCATGAACTTTTTGAAGTTGGATCATACGACTATTCTGACCTGGACGAAAAACTTGATAAACCTGTTGAATGGACTGAAGATGATCTAAAACTAATAGCTGAAAACTATCGTGGAGGAATTCCTTTAACTTCAGAACATGACAATATCTACGTTGGCATCGGAAACAATATAGAATACGAGGAAGGAAAACTATTCCTTGAAGTTCCTGATGAACTGGATATGGAAGGAAAAGGTTTATCCCCTAAAATAGATGTCTTATTAAAAGATAACGGAGATTCATTTGGAATTGATACTATGAGCCTAATAGATGTTGGCGTAACCAAAAGCCCTAGAAAAATTACCCTGTTGAATTCTGATATTACTGGAGATACCGGTGCCACTGGCGAACCAGGTAATCCGGCACCTCAACCGCAGCCACAACCTCAACCTCCAAGTAAAGAAGCTAATGTAGCTACTACCTTACTATTGGAGAAACTGCAAGGCAAGGATGCGGAAATCGGAAAACTTCAGGAAGAGATTAAAACTCTAAAAGAAGAATCTGAAAGATATGAAGAAATTAAAAAAGATATTGAAGAAAATAAGGACTTCATTGAAAGTAAAGATGATATCTTAAAGGAATTATCTGAACTTAGAAAAGCTGAGAATGAAAGGAAGATTAAAGAGTACGAGGCCAAGTACAACTTTAACTATAATGAGAATGCTCAGGATAAAGAAATAATTGATAAGCTATTGTCCGGTGACGTTGATATGGAGCTAATGGAGAAACTGGCTGAGAGAAGAATTAAAATTGAAGCTAGTAAAGACGGTTCCACACCGGGTGGTAGGAATCCCGGAAACTCTGGTGATGTTGGAGACACTGGCGACACTGGAAGTACTGGAGATGAAGATTCACCTTCTTTTACAACTCGTGAGGAATATAATAAGATATTAAAGGATATGGGATTCAATAGAACTAGAATTTAGCTATGACGGTGTATTTTTTGTTACTTTTCCACCTGAGCTACGACTTTTCATTGAATCACTCTTTGATTAGGTGTCGGGGGAAGTGTTTTTGAACATGTTTTCACTTCCTCTAAAAAATTTTATATTTCGTCTTGTGGGGTTCGGGCGTGCATTGAAACCCTTAATGCCTAATTAAGGGGGGACAAGCCCCCCTTTAATTACCCACAACTGCCAATGCCCGATGTAAGTTAAACTGCAAATTTCATAAACCTCGAACCGACCGGCAAGGGTCGGTTCTTAAATTTGATATAATCAATAATTCCAAATCCATAAACTCGGAATAGGGGCAAGCCCCTATTCCTCGACTCCTATAAAGCTATTATTGCTCTGTCTATAGTATGGCCTTTCGCTATCGCTCAAGGCGTCCAGTCCTCGCTTACGCTCGGACGGAACATAATGCTAATGTTTGCTACTAAAAAAATTTGATCATGCTTGTCCATGTTTTACCTCAGCGGAACCGACCGGCGAGGGTCGGTTCCTTTAACTTTGACAAAATAAGCTATTCCAAATCCATAACTACGGAACAGGGGACAAGCCCCTGTTCCTGCACCTTGACAAAACTATTATTGCTAGACCTATAGTATTGGCCTTTCGCTTACGCTCAAGGCATCCAGTCCGACCTAAAGGCCGGACTGCATATAATGGTTGTATTTCAATGTAAACTCTTTTTATTCATAAGTAACCATACGGAACCGACCGGCAAGGGTCGGTTCCTCCCTATAGTATATGCTCGCCAATTCTATTCACCCCACCTATACCACGCCTCCCACTTCGGCCTCCCGTTGGTCGGCCTCGGGTCGGCGTGGTTATGGTGGGGCGAATTGGCTCGCTTAAAACGTGGGTGCCGTCAGGTTGTTCTGGTCTGGGCAAATCCTTAACAGTAATGTTAATGTAAAACAAAATTCAAATTTCAAAAGGCTGATTGTAATGTTATTGTGATAATGACATGTCGAACAAGATATTACTATCATAATTCTTTATGTTATCGTTAATTAAAACAAATGTAAATCAACAAGTATAATTTTAATGAAGTAAGTATTACATTAACGGCAAGGGTATTACTAATCAATATCTATTTCAACTATGCATATACATCAACTTCTTTTCAAAAGCAAGTTTCAATTAACAAATGGTCACTGTTAATGTTAATCCGGTTTCAACTTCAGCTATTGTAATCGTTAATGTTAATGTTAATTTAAAGCAATGAATATCTCAAAGCTTTAATTTCTGGCAATGGTTTTCACATTAACATTCGCTATCGTTAATGTTGTTTCTTTTTCAACCCTTGCATATATATCGCAGTGCAGGGGGAAATAACTTTTAAATCCTAAATCGCAGTCGTTAACGTTAATTCACATCCAAAATTCAAATATCAAATCGTTAATGTTAATGTTAATTTAAATCAATAGTTATTGTTAACATTAGGTTTTCCATAATTGTTATTGACATTAACGGGCACTGTTGTTAATGTTGATTTAATCTCAACCCTTGCATATATATCAAAGTGCGGAGGGGTTCAACATCTGAGTATGCAATCGTTAATGTTAATGTCAATATTACTATAATTATTATATGATTTATATAAAATACATAATAAATTATTAATCATGACATTGCAAGCGGAATTACAAATCAATATTGTAATAAACAATTACACGCAAAGAAGCGGTAGCTATTCATCCAACTATGATTACATCTTCTTGGATAATCTGGCCAACAGTTCTTATTCCAATCTTTTCAGAAGTGATTTGAAAAACTTAAAGATCAAAACCAAAGATGGAAGCAACTGTCCAGTATTATACATTCCAAGTTATGGATCTCAACCGGCAGCTATCCTGGTCAGGGTTCCGGTCGGTAAGATCTCCCAAACAACAAAGCTATTTCTTGATGTTTATGATACCTCAACCATCTTCAGCAGCACTTTATCCACTGGTGGTGAGGTGTTAATGTTCGATGCAAATTCTGACACATACTCCCAGTTTTTTATGACATACTCAGGTTTAAGTATCAACAATGATTCAACGGATGGGGGCAGATTTTTAAGAGCTAGATTTGTTCCAAGTATGGATGGAAGTTCACCAACATCATTATTTACAACATTCGCCTCTGGTGGAAGTCTATCAAACAATCGTGTTACTGTTGCAAGATTTAAACGGATTTCCGGTTGTGTGGATGTTAATGATAATGCAACATATCATGGAACAACAACTGGAACATACATGATGCAGACTGACTATAATCTCACAACATATCAGGAAGATATAAAAGTCACATCCTTGAATTGGGACGGTGAAAAATCTTACTTAATGTTTAACGGAACTAAAACATTAGTGCAGGTTAATTCCAATGATGCATATGCTTCAGGCAGTGATGAGGAGGGAAATTATAAACAATACCATTTCCATGGGAGAGTCTCAAACGGGTTCAGCAGTGACTCAGATTACCTGGAGGGATTCGACAGAAACAATCCAACTAAAATTTATGACAACAATTACCATGAAATTGAAGTTGCTCCAGGATGGTTTTTAACAACCGCTTTTGAAGAATACAACTACATTGACCTGAAATGGATGTTAATATTCCCGTCACCATTACTTGCAGCTAATTCTATTCCCGCAATAACAGTAACGCAAAGGGATTCTAAAACAGGTATTAGATTGTATAAAGGAAGTCATGAATATCCTAAAGCTTACAAAGGCAGTAGGTTATTGTGGGATGCAGACGATGAGGACATGACTGATACTGGACTTCACATTCCAGATAAAATAATTAACCATAATTGGGATTGGGTGTTTTAAAATGATAAGTGACTATGATGACGGCAGTACTATAGGACATGGCCGTGGATATCCAACAGGACTTGAACATGAAGAAAAGATGGACGTTATTGCCTGTTTACTTGATGAGGGCGAAAGGTTCTACGTTAATGATGAGCATACGGCGTGGATATGTGAAAACCAATGTGCAGTAGGTGAGATGGTAACACTTGATGAATCATCCACAATGCAGCATACAATTGTTAGAAAAGCACAGGCTGGTGAACTGGCCTTCGGTTATCTGTTAGGTAAGGTGCAGGTTAAATCATCCGGCCATACTCTTGTTACTGTTGCGGTACTGGGTGATGTTTTCAGATTAAAACTCAAAAGACCTGCTCCTGCAGATATATTGCCGAATACCAGAATCTACATTGACAGTGACGGTGAGTGCAATCCGGTTGAAGGCCATGATTTAAGATTACTTTCCATTGTTAATCTAACGGAAAATGAAGACACTGAATACATTAGAGTATACAGGCAGATGTCTGAAATTGAAATGTATCCAGAATCTCAGAACTGTATTGATCTTGCTGACTGTTCTTTTGAACAGGATGAAATAACTCATGTTGTTAATATGATCGTACCAACGGAATCCAATATTATGGCGCAGGCCAATTATGTTAAAGATGCAGACGGTGTTACTTATTGTGAGCTTCCGGATGTAGCTATTGTTAATAATGTACGGTTTGTTTGGGAAGACAATAAGTTATACATGGAATGGGACGGTTGTGATGATGGCGAAAATGTATACTTTATATAAACAAAATAATAAAATAAGTAATAAAACATATAATATTATAGAGAGGTTGTTAACATGACTATAAGGAAACTTGTCGGAACTTTAGAAAACAAAGGACCATACATAGACCAATCAACAGGGCACTGGTTCTACTGGAACGGAACCAAATACGTTGATAGTGGTTATCCTTATGCAGTTAAACCCGTAATTGAATTTAAAATCGAAGATGGTATACTATACTATTCCATTACATGGGAGGCACAATGAAATACATAAAATACTTTGAAACTTTAGAAGAATACGAATCCTGGATGAGCATAAAAGAAAATGCTGAAGAAGTATACGAAAGTGAAGAAAAGATTTGTGTTGATGGTATAATCCTAAGCCATACATATAAGGATTTTGAAGATGAGGTGATAAGCAATGATTTATGAATGGTTGGAGCGAAACAGAAAGGACATTGATATTTTAACATCATTTTTAGTTACCGTTATTCCAATAGTAATGTTATATTCAGAGGCATTGGGTATTACTGAAAATACTCTTCCTTATTGCATTCTTATGATAGTGTTAGGTGTAGCTAGTCATTATGCAAGTAGAATAAGAGGCGAGGGAGATGTTGAAGACGCTAAACAAAAAACTAAAAAAGTTTTGGGATATCCTGAAGAAAAATAAACTTCTTTGGAGGATATTGTTATCATGAACAAACTAAAAAATAAAATAGTCATTTGTAACTTTACCAAAACAATCTCCAGTGCAGTTTTAACAGCAATAGCTATCAACATCATAATGACCAACGCAACAAAGTATGCTTTAATCGAAGGACTGTTACCATTAACAGTAGCTATTGTTATTGTAGCAGTAATTGACATTTATGAATATACATGTGAAAAACAAGACAAGATAAACTTGGATGAACTGGAAGAGAGAATCGAAAAGCTGGAGGGCAATGATGAAAGGTAAAATCCTAATTGCCGTTCCAACATTCGAAAACATCAAACCGGAATGCTTTAAAAGTATTTACGGCATGAAAAATCCTAACGATTATTTACTATATTTTGATTATGTTAAAGGCTATGACTGCGCACGTGCAAGAAACGAAATAGCAAAGCTAGCAATCAAATACGACTTTGACTATGTGTTAATGGTAGATTCAGATGTTAGTGTGCCTAGACAAACTGTAAACAATCTGTTAAAGTGTGAAACGGATATTGCTTTAGGCTGGTATTACAAGAAAAGAACAAAAACAGATCAAACCGTCATCTATGATTTTGGAAAAGATTACACTGACAAAAACATGATCTATGGAAAAACATTATGGAACCTTAACAATCCCATTGACGTTAAAGGAGGAGGACTTGGAATCAGCCTCGTTAATGTTAATGTCTTCAGAAAGATGAGCTATCCATATTTCAGATATGTTATCTACGACGATGATACAGTACTTTCTGAAGATTTATATTTCTGCACAGAAGCCAGAAAACATGAAATGAATATCAAATGCAATCCCCACGTTAAAGGTAATCACATATATGAGGTGAGTGTTTAATGCAAGACCAAATAGTTTTACTTGAACAAAGAAAAGAAGTCACAACATTTTTACTTGATGATGGAGATGTAACCTCAAAAGACGTAGTTACACAAACAGGCCAAAGCATCGGTTATGATTACACTGACAAATTATATCCTGAAGATACAGTAACCATTTCAGACAAATCCGAAATCGGAAAAGAAATGGTTAAAAAATACACTGGCGATAATGATGAAATACCAATAGGCATAATCGTTAATGACCCGACAGTAATGGATAACGGCCAAAGAAAAGCCAGTGTGTTAGTGTTAGGCCATCTTTACAGACTCAAACTGGCCAGCGGTGTTAAAGATATTGCACCGGCCGATAAAATCAAACTGGGTGAAAACGGAGCCGTTAAAGATTCATCAGGTGAATACTTGGCATTACATCCTGTGGAAGATTCTGATGAATACAATTACATTAACTGTTTTAAATTAGCAGGTGGCGGTGCTAAAGGAGAGAAAGGAGATACTGGTGATACTGGCCCTGCCGGAATATCAACAATAATAAAAGGCTCATATGATAGTCTGGAAGAATTGGAAGAGAACGTTCCAAATCCTCAAGTGGGAGATGCTTACTTAATTAACGGCGAACTTTATGTATGGGAGGAATAATAAATGACTTGGAGAAATGTTGGAAACTTAAGAGGTGATATAGGAGCAACAGGACCTCAAGGAGCTACTGGTGAAACAGGTCCTGCAGGCGCACCATTCACAATTTTTAAAACATATTCAACAATAGCATTAATGGAAGCTGATTTCAATAATGTTCCTGATGGAAGTTTTGTTGCAATCCAATCTAATGTTGAAGATCCCGATAACGCTAAATTATATCTCAGAGGAACATCCGAATTCACATTCATAACAGACATGTCCGGAGCAACAGGTATTCACGGAGACACTGGTGAAACAGGTCCTGCAGGTAAAGCCGGAGCACAAATATTACTGTCCATCAGTGGCAGAAACAGCAGTTTATCTTCAACAGGCTGTCCGGCTCAACCTTCATTATATGGAGGATTTTATGTCAGTGATTTATTGGAGAATAATACATGGGCAACAGAAGTAAATCTTGGAGACTGGGTACTCACAAGAACTGATAATAATATATGTCATATTGCATGTATAAGTGATGGTAAAGCATTAGTTGACCAATATTTTAATTTGAAAGGACCTAAAGGAGATACTGGTGCATCCGGTGAAAAAGGAGATACTGGGGTGAGTGGTCTGAAAGGAGATACTGGTGATACTGGCCCTGCCGGACCTAAAGGTGATACCGGTACATCTGGCGCTAAAGGTGATAAAGGAGATACTGGTGATACCGGCCCTGTTAATCTTGCAAGCACTTTAGATACAACCGATACAACCAACGCTATTAAAAACGCACCGGTAGCTATAGCTATTGAAAATGTCCAAACAGCTATTGGAACAATAACATCCACACAAACAGCAAACTTGAATTTGCTCGGGAGCTGATTAAGATGAGTTTCACCCCTCCTGACCTTTCACAAGTTCTGGCTAATGAACAGCTAATGAATTCCAGATTAACAACCTTAAGAACTAATCTGAGAACAGGGCTGACAAATGCCGGAATCAGTTATAGTCAGACAGATAGCATTAATCAATTAATAGACAGGTATGAAATTCTTCCGATATTTCAAACGGACGTTAATGTTAATCCCCAGACCGCAGGAAAACTATCAACCTTGTATAAGATGGCTAATATCAGTGCTGCATCATGGTCAAGTGCCAACAATGGAAACTATTGTGTATCATATACAAATGATGATACTCAAGATCAGTTTGAAGAGGACGGTTGGTATTACACTGCAACTTTCGGTAAATTTGTCACTACTCCCGGAACATACTATTATGGAGATAATGACGGATGGAGAATTGAATCACAATTCAACATATCCGGAGGATGGAACGGATTAATGGGAATTGGATTCCTTGTAGATGAAAACCATGAAAGTTCTGGACTGATTAGAGATTATAATCCCGACGGTTATACTGGAGTATTCATAGGTTCTGTCGGAGGATATCCCGGAGTCTTTTCACTGGACAACGGATGGGGGGTTGCAAATGATTCAGTACGTGATAACAATCATCCATTTGCTGAAGGAACAATGATTCTTAAAAAAACAGATGACTATTATCTGCAATACATATTCAAGGATTCAAACGATAATGTCTTAATTTCAGGAACTTTTGATCCGGGAGATGTATGGAATTCCGATGAGATAGTATTTGGAGCATATGGCAGTGATGGCTACAAATCAGACGCCCACACCATATGCAACACAAAAGATACAAAAATATATTATGAACCGGAACTGTGAGGCGTTAAAGATGAGCATAGCTAGTAATGTTATTTTGGAAAACACAAGGCTTGGAAATACAAGAACAAAGCTTAGAAATAAGCTGACTGAATATAACATCTGGTGGGACAATACTCTCACAATATTTGAACTTGCAGAACGGTTAATGATGATGTTTGGAATCCCCGTATTACGTATTGTAAAATCAGATACAGTTCCTCCGGAAGGATTTGAATACAGCGTAACACTTGAAGATTCAGGAGTTCCAATTGACTGGTGGGTTGATGGAGTTCACAGTGTTGTCAGAACAGATTCTAACGGAAAGTCAGCCGTTACAGTACCATATGTTAAAGATGCTACAGGAACTGTCATCTGCAAAGTTGGAAGAAAAGAAGCCTTTAACATTAATTATACATGCGTTCCATTTTTAAATTTCGATGATTATGCATGGGATGGAAATTTAGGGGCTTATGAAATTGTTAAGTATCCAACAAGCATATCACCCACATTTGATATTGATATGGTAGATGATAGTGAGGTTTATGATTTGGCAAAAGATACTGTAGCAGCTTCTGTAGTAATGGCAATACCCGGGGTATACTCTAACGGTATTGATGGGACAAGCGGAATTCATATGGAAGTAGCTATCTATCAGAAAAAGGACAGCAACCAGGGATGGGGCGATGCAATAGCTTTAGTCAATTCCAAATCATTAAGCCATTACAGAGATACAAAAATTCTGGAACTGGGTGCTTATCCTGCTAAGAAAGGACTGAAATATTCCACATCTGACCATGTAGTACGGGATGTTAATGTTTCATCAGGACAGCTGGCATTGGATTCGCAGAAGTATTATTTTGATTTGTATTATGATAACGGTTATGTTAAAGCTACAATAACACATGGAGCTACAGATGATTTCACATATGAAGCTGATATTTCAGATAAGATAACATTTGATACATTCTATCCTGCAATAATGATTTATGAAGCAGGAGGCCACATTCAATGGGAAAGAATAAGTATTGAACCATGGACACATGAGGAGGAATAAATAATGGCAGAAACAGAATGGATAGAAATCGGAAAAGTTACTGGAGATACCGGACCCAAAGGCGATACAGGAGTTGGAACAACAATCAAGGGCAGCTATGATAATTTGGAAGAGTTGATAGCTGAACATCCAACGGGTAGTGATACAGATGCATATTTAGTGGACGGTAACTTTTATTTCTGGAACGGCAGTCAATGGGAAAATGCAGGAAGCATAAAAGGTGAAACAGGACCTGCAGGACCTAAAGGGGATACAGGTGATAAAGGTGATAAGGGAGATACTGGTGCGACAGGTAGTAAAGGAGACAAAGGTGATACTGGAGCTACTGGTGAAAAAGGACAACAAGGACCTAAAGGAGATACTGGAGATACAGGAGCTACTGGCGATACTGGACCGGCCGGGGCAAAGGGGGACACTGGAGCTACTGGTACTGGTATTACTATTAAAGGTTCATATGATACTTATGAAGAATTAGTACATGATCATCCGACAGGTAATGTTGGAGACTGCTATCTTGTAAACGGATCTCTTTATGTCTGGAACACAAATGCCTGGGAAAACGTAGGAAGCATAAAAGGAGAAAAAGGAGACACAGGTTCACAAGGTGTTAAAGGTGACACTGGTGATACCGGACCTCAAGGAGTTAAAGGTGATACTGGAGCTACAGGTGCAACAGGAAGTAAAGGTGATAAAGGAGATACTGGTGAAACAGGAGCACAAGGAATTCAAGGTGTTAAAGGTGATACTGGTTCTCAGGGTGCAAAAGGTGATAAGGGAGATACAGGAGCAACAGGTCCTGCAACAGATGAAAACGCAGGATGGAAACTGCCGGTAGACCAGATATTAACTACAACAACATTACCGACAGGTGTTAGTGCAGGCTATCGTGTAGCTATTGTAACCAGTTCAGTAATGGCTATTAAAGAGTATAATGGAAGTTCCTGGGACACGGAATCACTTGATGCCTATTCAGTAATACCATTAAAGCATTCTGGAAGTATACAGATGTATCTGGCAAAATCAACAGGGCCTGTATATATGGGTGTTGAATATGGTGTCTTTGGTAAATTCCGCTTTATGACTCAGGCAGCATATGATGCGTTAAGTAGCTATGATGAGGATACTATTTATTTTGTAAGAAGTTAATATACTATTAAAGGAGGGTTGCATTATGGGATTATCTGATGAGATGTTAACGGAGATTAGTTATGTTAAAATCTCAAGTTATAGAAAAAGAGTAATGAAATCTTTAGAAGATGATGTTAAGATGCCTTCTGAGATTGCAAGGGATGCAGATATTAGACAAAACCATATTTCAAAAGTTCTCTCTGAATTAAAAGCACACGAATTAGTAGAGTGCATTAATCCAGAAGTTAGAAAAGGTAGATTGTACAGGCATACTGATAAAGGTGAGGATGTAGTTAAAAATTTAGAATAAAGCTATATTATTACAATATAGCTATTCCATAATCTATTTACTATTTTTATTATTTAGTTGCAACTCTCCAACATCCTCTTTAAAAGTTTTATAAGAGTCAGAATTAGTAAATTTAATTCCTGTTTCCAATGATTCAAAGTGTTCTTTACCACATTGAATTCTTAAAAATTCTGGAGGCCTATTACCATGATATTTAATAGTTCCTTTTGTTTCAACTACAAGATATAATTTTTCTTCACCTTCTTCACCAACTACAATTGCCCAATCAGGATTATAGTTTCCGAGAGGAGTTTTAATTTTAAACCAATTAGGTAATTTAACAAATAATTTAATTTCAGAATCTCTATCTAAATCTTCAGCAAAACTTTTTTCAGTATCACTATCACAAATAATCTTATCATAAACAGAATTATTAGCTTCAATAAGATCATCTATATAACCGAATAATTCTCGATTTTTAAATAATTCTTGAGAATATGAATCATTTATTTTAGTATATTTAATTCCATCAACTATAAGCTCAGCCATAACTTGATTAATTAATTCTGCAGTTTGTTCCATATACTCTTGAGGATTTCTCTTAAACTGATTTAAAGTTTCACTTTCTTTTAATAGTCTGATAATAGTTTTTCTAGTTAAGTCTGTTTCATCTTGTAAGAATGTAACTATATCAGGTAATGCTATTTCATCTTCTTCAGAATATATTGTTGATATTTTTCCATCTTTCCAGTGAACGCCTGAAGAGTTTACTGTTAAACCACTTTTTGTATACAATAATTTAGGAGTATGTATCCTAAGATGTTCTTTCATTGCTTTAATACATTGTGAAATTAAAACTTCTGTATCAAATGAAATAGAATATATTGTTTTATGCTTAATTTTATCCCAAAGGATATTAAAATACTTATTATCAAGCATTTCTTCTTTAAAATTAACTTTTGTTTTATTATATGTCGGTTTAATTTTATATTCTTTAGTAAGTTTTTTAATAGCTGTTATGATTTCTTCTCTTATTTGTTCATACTCTTCTGGAAGACTTAAGGTATTATTTTTAAGATCAACTTTTAAAGTGTCTTTAATTTTTCCGTTCCGATCAATATAATTCATTTTGACAAAATGATTGATAAGAGGTTTTGTATTCTGGGAACCCAATGGTTCTTTAATTCCTTTTTTATTAGTCCAAATAATGTAAGATAAATCTTTTTCCTGAATAGTACCAAATTTAATATCCATATC
Organism: Methanobrevibacter sp.; assembly: GCF_015062935.1. Classification (NCBI taxonomy): domain Archaea; kingdom Methanobacteriati; phylum Methanobacteriota; class Methanobacteria; order Methanobacteriales; family Methanobacteriaceae; genus Methanobrevibacter; species Methanobrevibacter sp. The sequence continues at coordinate 19,813 of NZ_SUTM01000024.1, forward strand.
GTCTTCAAGTTCTTTTTGAAGTTTCTTCGCAAAATCTTCATAATATTCATTAGCTATTATAGTCAATGTGTTAACTGAAGTATCGTGAACTCTATTCCCATCTTGATCTACACAAAGTCTTAAACCCCTGCCTATCTCTTGTCGTTTTTTAATTTTTGATTTGGTTTCGTTTAATGTACAAATTTGGAATACATTAGGATTGTCCCATCCTTCATTTAAAGCAGAGTGTGAAAATATAAATTTCAATTCAGAATCAAAACTTAGGAGTCTTTCTTTATCTTTCATGATTAATTCATATGCATAATCATCAGCGTCTGTTTTTCCAGATTTTGTTTCCTTAAATTCACCTTCATGTTTTCCTTGACGATCTTGTGAAAAATAACCATGATGAACTTCATCTGCTTCTGGATTTAAATTTAATTTTGAATATTTGGGTTTTTTAATAACCTTTTTATATTCTTCCTCAAACATTTTTGCATAAATTCCTTTAGACCAGGTCCCATCAGAATTGTATATTCTATAATTTGAAACCTTATCTATGAAGAATAAGGATAATACTTTAATTGGTCTACCTTCATCTGCGAAAGTAAGTTCTTTTTCTAAATGTTCTTCAATAGTTCTTCTTATTTGAGCTCTTTTAAATTTTAAATCATCAATATCTCCAACAATTTTGCCTAGAGTTAAAATTTCGTCTTTTGGTGTGAAAGAGACATATTCATTTCCTTTCTCACAATATATCTCTTCAACAACATAACCATTATATATTTCACGGTTACTAAAATTTGAATCTGATAAATCGCTACCTTCTTTGACTTTAACTGTTTTTCTTTTTATATGGCCATCAACTAGGGCATCAATCTCAATTTTTGCAGTAACAGATTTTTCAGTACTGTGGACAGAAACTAATCTTAAATAAGCTTCATTATGATAACCTTCAGATAAAAGACTTCCAACTTCAATTTGCTTTACAAGTTCTAATTCAGATGCGTCAATAGCATCTAATTTATATATTAAATTTTGAATTTCTTTATGAGTTGCAGAGTATCTTAAAGTACAAAGAGGATTTAAATATGAAACAGCTTCTTCACCTTTACCTCCCATTACAGATTGAGGTTCATCAATAATAACAATAGGATTTGTTTCAGCAAGCAAATCAATAGGTTTATATCCACTTAAATCTTCTTGTACACGGTGAATAATATTAGCTTTTTTCTCTTCAGATGGATCTTTGAAACTTTTATTAAAAGAATCAATATTTATAATCATAATTTGAATATTTGAACTAACGGCAAAATCTCTAACTTGTTCTAATTGGGAAGAGTCATATACAAAATAATTATAAGGTATGTTATCATATAGTCCTGCAAAATGTTCTTTAGTTATTTCTAAAGTTTTATTAACTCCTTCTTTAATTGCCAAACTTGGAACTACAATTATAAATTTAGTAAACCCATATTCTTTATTTAATTCAAAAATTGTTTTTAAATAAACGTAAGTTTTTCCAGTCCCAGTTTCCATTTCGATATTGAAATCTAAACTTGGAAGTGACTCTGAAGGTGCAAGTTTATGATAAGATTGTACCTGACGCAAATTTTTTAAAATGTCTTCATTATTTTCATCAATAACAATTTTATTAGACACACCCATACCAGAATCATATATTCCTGCCTGTCCCGGAACATTAAAATAGTCTAACATTGATGTTTGACCTTTAAACAAATCAATAACTGCATTAACTGCATCATTTTGATAATCTAAATTTGAATCGAATTTAAGTTTCATTTTTAATCCCTTATAGTGTTATAACTTTCTTGATGTTGTTATCCTTTAGAATTTGTTTAATGTTACTTTTATCTTCATCATTTAAAGCAGTGTCTTTAAGCACAACTCGTGAATCAGAAGGGTCATTAATAATATCTAATATTTCATCAGCTATTTCTTTGGTAATAATCTCATCTAAACAAATTATTAATTTTCCAGAATCAGTTGAATAAACATGCTCATGTTTTTTAATAGGTGATGTTAAATCAACTCCATATTTGAGCATGAGTTCATAAATTAAATCATTATCACTTCTACCTTCTTTAATTTGATTCTCGATTAAACAATCTTCAACTCGTTCATAATCCGGATCCCATTTTTCTAAATTAGATGAGGCTAATTCAAAAACTTTAAACCCAATATCTAAATCTTTATTTCCAGACTCTTCAACAATTTTATTTCCAGATCTTCTTAATCTTTCTTGTGCAAGTTCACAAATATCTTTCAGATTATATTGTACATAAGCCTCATCTTTTTCAGTACATTCCTCAGGTATTTGAACTAAAATAAACCTTCTATTCCCGTCATCTTCATTGTTATATTCCATTAAAGCATGGCCTAAAGAACCTGAACCTGAAAAGAAATCTAAAACTAATGCATCCGGGTCATCTTTCAAACCAGCTAATTCAAATAAATGTTTTATAAACTCAATTGGTTTTTTACCATTTCTAAATGGTATTTCCCCTTCATAACCTACATTATTAAAAGTATCAACTAAATCTAAAAAGTTAGGGTAAGGAATTTCAATATAATCTTCTTTATCTAATGGAACTCCTTGGAAATAAGAACCATTAACAATTTTTTCTGAAGGAGGTTTCATAAAGTATCTGAAATCGGATTTATCATTTCCCATATCGGGAACTTTATATATCCAACCATAATTTTCAGGAATATTATTTAAATATTGCATGTAAAATCTTCCACTACTATTTCCTTCTTTTAAAGATCCTCTAATACTAATCTTTTTAAAATAGTCTTCAGAAGGTTCTTCATGTTTATTGAGAACATATCTATCTGGAGGAAATACTTCTACTTTTTTATTTCCCATTTGAATAACTTCAAGTGGTTCATCAGTTTCTTCTATAGAATAAATATAATCGTCAATTGAAGTATTATCTTTTTTACGTTTATACTGAGTATATTTATTTCCTTTTTTATAGATTAAACAAAATTCTGTAACTTCATGGAAATCTTTATCTCCTTTAAGAATTCTGTTTTCATGACGTTGTTTTATTGTTAATGTAGTTAAGTAATTTGGTTCACCAAAAATTTCATTTAACAAGAATTTTAATGTACATAATTCATTCTCATCAATACTGACAAAAATAACCCCATCATCTGTTAATAAGTTTCTAGCTAATTTTAAACGGGGATACATCATATTTAACCATTTACTATGAAAACGTCCATCAGATTCTACATTACTTGTTAATAATTTACGTTCGGATGAATCTTCTGAATCTGAAACTTGACCAGAAGCAATCAAGTAATTTTGTAAATTATCAGAATAATCGTCTTCATAAATGAAATCATTACCGGTATTATATGGGGGATCAATATAGATACATTTAATTTTATTCATATATCCTTTTTGAAGTAGTTTGAGAACTTCTAAATTGTCTCCTTCAATATATAAATTATGAGTATTATTCCAATCTTCACTTTTCTCCTCAGAAGGTCTCAAAGTACCAGTAGATAGTTTCTGAGATTCTTTAATAGCTTTAGTTTTTCCAGGCCAAGTAAAATTATATTTTTCACGAGAATCCTCGACATGTACTCCTAATTCATCTTTTAATTTATCAAAATTAATTTTGCCCTCTGCAAATATTCCTGGAAATATTTCTTCAAGTTTAGATATATTTTCAGCTACGAGATCTTTACTCTTACCATCCAAATGTGTTTTTCTCATCTATTCACCTTTAAATTATTTATTTTTAATAATGTGAAAAATCTTTATTGAGTTTATTTTTATTAAACACAATTTATAATACTTTACCTATTTATTATAAACTTGAAATGGCTATTGATATAATTGAATCTGGTGAGCAGCAGAATATCATCCATGAAGAAAATATATAGTAGTACTTATAAATAATATAATAATGAAAACAATACTTTCACTCCAGAATTGTTTTCATAGGGAAATGGGTCATAAACACGTTAAATATTTAAAATTAACTTAAAGCTTAATTAGTACAGAAAATTGATAACTTATTTATAACGGATGGCTTATTTCCCTTCTATCCTTTAGTTTTCGTTTTTTAAAAGTAATTCCAACAACATAAAATCTTTTTCTAATTTTTTAAAAGTAGCTATTATATAGAGATATTTATATAACATAAATAATAAATTAAGTAATAGTAAAATATTAGTGGAGGACATATATAATGGCAGATTCTATTATCTTATTAGAAGAGCGTAAAGAAGTCACAACTTTCTTATTAGATGAAGGTGCGATTACTGCAACTACTGTAACAACTCCTACTGGGGAAACTCCTGGTTATGAGTATGCAGGCAATAAAATTAAAGTTGATGATGTCGTAACATTATCAGCTAACTCAGATATCGGAAAACCTACAGTTAAAAAATATACTGCAGCTGAAGGCGAAGTCATTTTAGGTATTGCAGTTAACGATCCAGTTACCATGACTGGAGGCAGAAGAAAAACTTCCATCCTTGTATTAGGTCATTTATTCAGATTGAAATTAGCTAGTGGTTTATCCAACATTGCCGTTAATGATCATATTGCTTTAACATCCACTGGAGCTATCAAATCAGATGACGGTGAATATATTGCAATGCACCCTGTAGCTAGTTCTGACGATTACAAATACATTGAAGTATTCAGACCATATGATATTGGCGCCACTGGTGAAAGTGGTCAAACATAAAGGTGATAATGAATGATTACAAAAGGAAATAATACTAAAGTTCAAAACGAGGTAATAGCTCAAACTATTACTGATGAAACTGCAAAAAGGTTAAAGTTGGCCAGATTGTTTCCTAAGCAAGAAATTAAAGAGAACTCAGATTATTATACTTACTTTAGACAAAACATTAATCTTGATGAAGCTATTAAAAAAGGATTGCTCGGTGAGGCCAAAGACATTGCCCCAGGTGCAAGCCTTCAAGAATTAAACATCCGTAAACCAGTAACAGACACTATCAGCATTGATACTGTTGGTGGAGTCTTAAATGTTAATAAGGATGTATTTGACTCAGATATTGTTTCATTTGAAGATTTATTAGGTGATGTAGCTACCGTTATTGCTAATCGTATTGAATACAACATTTACGATACAATAATCAGCTCACCAAACGTTCCTGCATACAATACCACCCAAACGGATGATACTATGGATGCCTTCGGTAAATTTGTCATCAAAGCACAGGAAGCATTCAAAGGCAACGCCGGTGCAGGTGCAGACCTAACAATAATGGCCGAATCATACAAGACCTTAAGCTATGTTAAACAATTAGCTTACGCATCCAACAAAATGGTACAGCCAGTAGAAGACATTAAAGAATACTACGGTATTGACAACATTGATCTCTTAGGAACTACACAAGCTGACGGTGGATCATTAATAGGCGATAAGGACTACATCGGTTTTGATCTCCGTAATGCACCGTTAACAGTATTGTACTCCAAATCATCCGGAACTACTGTTGCACCTATTACAAGTGATGAAAACATTGCAGACTTCTATCCTATCATTGAAATCATGCGTAAAGACATTTACGATGAGTTACCTCAATATACCAAATTATTTATACAATCAAAAGTAGGAATATTATTAAATAAACCAGGACTTGCTTTAAGAGGTACCTGCAGACCATAATTAGAGGTGAATGTTAATGTTAACTAAAGGAAATGATGCTAAAGTACAAAATGAAGTAATGGCACAGATTGTAGCTGACACTTCAGCCAAATGGATGAAATTCACCAGATTACTTCCAAAGCAAGAAATACAAGAGAATTCTCAATACTATACTTACATGTCACAGAGAGTCAATATCGAGGAAGCTATTCAGGCAGGCGTGCTTGGAGAGGCCAAAGACATTGCACCCGGCGCAACATTACAGGAATTAAATGTTCGTAAACCAATTAGCGAAACAGTCTCCATTGACACTATCGGCGGAGTATTAAACGTTTCCGCTCAGATGCTTGATTCCAATTTAATAAGTGTTAATGACATGTTACAGGATGTAGGTATCCTTATCGGTAGAAGTATTGAAAAAGCAGCTATTGACATGATAATGAATTCATCCAAAGTAACCACCTATGACTTTGAATCTGGTGACGATACTGGTATGACCATCCTTAAAGCTCAAGAGAAATTTAAAGAAGGTGCTGGAAGTTATGCCAACTTAAACTCAATGGCTGTTAGTTACAAATCTCTCACTACATTAAAATCTGACATATTCTCAAGTAACAGACAAGTTGAACCGGTAGAATTAATCAAAAGCTATTACGGCGTTGATAATATTGATATCCTTGGAACTGCTGTTTGTGATGGTGGTTCTGAGATGGGTGACAAAACATATATTGGTATGGACTACATTAACCCAGGAATGAAATTGTTATACTCCAGGACTACAGGAACAACCGTTGCACCTTTAGGACCTGACGGTGAAATGTACGATTTCTATCCATTAATCGAATTCATGCGCAAAGACATACGTGACGAATTGCCTATGTATACAAAACTATTCATACTTTCCTCCGTTGGTGTGTTAATGAACGCACCTAATAGAATAATCAAAGGACAATTCAGAGCATAGAGCCATAGTAAAAAATCTCCTAAATATATTCCTTTCGTTTGAGAGCGTGTAGGAACAAAAGAATATTAAATCTCAATAAAGATTATGTTCGTGGAGTTTTAATTGTTTTTCTTCACTGACATCTTCTGCTAAGAGTATTTAACTCCGAATCTTCAATAAGCTGGGAATCAGACCCTCTCCCAGCTTATCTATTTCTAAAAAAAATATATGTAATATTAATAGCTATAATATATACCAGAGGATATAAGATGAAATTATTTTTAGATAATAAAAATTCGTATGCAACAACAATAACAGTCAAAGGTAAAGAAATCAAATTGCTATTAATAGAATCAAGCATATTAATAGACAGCTCCCAAATCGCAACACTCTTCGACAGAAAAGAAAGAACAGTTGCAGCCAAAGTCCAGAAATCCAAACTGGAGAAATACGAAACCACCAACGTTAAGCTATTGAAAAGCTACGGCCTAATGAATCCAAATGCAGTCAAACCAAAACCATTCTACGATTTAAGACAAATCATGGAAGGACCTGGCCGATACTATTTCAAACAAGCTGACGAACTTGATCTCATAGACGTTATTGTTAATGTGGCCATTGGCAAACATCGTGAGTGGATCCATAACCGTGACATTGGTAAACTTTAATATTAACAAAGTTTAAATTAGTTAAACACGAATTATTAAATGGTGATTGAAATGTTAGATAAAATAAAATATATTTCACTTTTAATATCTGTGATAGGTACTGTATTTTCAGTATATGTTCTTTTCAAACATAATTTCGATACATCAAGCATTATACTATGTTTATTATGGATTATAATACTAGTTAAAGATGTAAGTTCCTTATTTAAATAAATTCTTTTTTATTCTTTATTTTCTGAACATTAACGGCAGCCATTATCAATTGAAAACTTATTTTTGAAACCCTTTCATATATATCACGGTTTAAATCCAGAATTGAATTTCAAAAACCCTTCCGTTAAAGTTAAAGTTGAATCAATAAATCGAAAGCTATTGATTGCACATATAGATTATCTCATACGGAACTTCACATATTCATTCTAGTAAGAGATATATTTTTCCAGTAATGAAATATCAAACGTTAATGTTAATGTCATAATCATCCAGCCATTACTTACTATTTCTCTATATACCTATTGCGACTCGTTTCACTCGTCGCAACCTGTCCAACTTCGTTGGACAGCTTATTTTTTAAATATCAAAATGTTTATATACATCGAATTACAGAGTAAGTATATACATTAATAATGTAATTACATTTATTAAGTAACTACATTAATTAATATCAAGGAGGAATTTAACATGGCTGACGACCAGGACAATTATGAAGCGTTAATTGAAAAACATGCTCAACGCCAAATGAACCTTAAAGAAGCAAAAGAAGATTACATTCAAGAAGAACAGACACCACGAAAACAGATAACAGTTAAAATATTCCCTAATACTCACAAAGCCTTAAAATTAATAGCAACTGCCAAAGACACCAGTTTAGAAAAGATTGCAACATCCATTATCGAAACTAAAACAAAAGACTTAGATATTGTTGAATATGTAAGAGAAGCAGTTGAAAACACTGAAGCATTTGAAGATGGCTTTGATTGGTTACATAGAGAAGACATTGACAATTCAGCTTATGATTTAAACGATAAGTTATTGAATAAAGGCAATCCACGAAAAAGAATCAATGTTAAAGTTGATTTAGAAACTCACAGAAAATTAAGGATAGTCTCAGCTATTCAAGACAGATCACTTGATAAGATTGTCTGCTCCATCATTGAATATGAAGTTGGAGAGAAAACTCATATTGACACATCCAAATTAATGGATGAAATACTAGAATCAATTAAAGATAAAGAATAGCTAACGTTAACGTTAGTGTTGGACTTGGAGATTAAATTAAAGTAACCTTATCCTTCGGAACATATTCTATTGTTTCGGTAGGTTCTTTTTCCACCTCTATCTCTTCAAGTTCAACAGGTTCTTTATCTTTAACAATAGTATTATGCCTACCACTTATTAAAGTGTTTACACGGGTTAATGACTTTGTATCTCCAAGTAAGTGATTATAATCTTTAGCTAATTCATTGTATTTCAATTTATTAGCATTTACTTCCTGAGTATAAGCTATTAGCATTTGTGCTTTTTCTTCAGTATGCTTAACTTCCATTTCAGATTTTTGTTTGGAAAGTTTCATGTCAACTTCAGCACTTAATTTATCTAATTCAAGTTTAGCATCTTTAACTTTATCTTTCAAGCTATCGATTTCTTCATAATGTTCTTTTGGAGGAATGTAATCTTTTAACATTGATAGAGATTCAACTTTTTCAGTTAATTCATCTATATGTGTTTGTTGCTTTTGGATGGTTTCTTTTAACTCTTTTTCTTTATTAACAAAACTGGACTGGAGTTCGTCCTTAGTTTCCTTATAGTTATCGTTAATGCCAATAATATTTTGATTCAGTAATTTATTGGTTTCGTTAATGTGAATATTTGCGGTCTTCAGCTGTTCGTTGTCTTTGATCAATTCTTCATTTCTGTTTGCAAGATCATCTGAAGATTCCATAAGATTTTCAAATGCATTCTTCCAATATTCAACTTCGCTCTCCTTGGTTTTCAATTCTTCTTTTAAAGTTTCAATATCATCTACGGATTCAACTTTAACATCCTTGGAGGATTCAAGTTCTTTAGCTAGTGAATCAACTCTTGTTACAAGTTCTTTAATTGTATTGTCCTTTTCTGAATTCTCATTGGTTAATTCAGTAATGGTTTTATCCTTTTCCTGAAGCTGTGCTTTTAAATCTTCAGCGTCAGTGTCAGTTGTTCCTTTAGCTATTATGCCTTCAAGTTCTTTTATTCTGGCTTTGTATTCATCTACATTGTCTAATTCTTTCATTACATCAAAGCGTTGCTCTTCTGATAAAACATAGACTTTTTCGCCAACATCAAAAATAGTATTGCTGAATCCTATCCTGTTTGCATTTGCAGTATTTTTCTTTACTTCAAATTCCAGGCCGATTCCTTTATCACTTTTTTCAAGAGTTTTTTCATCCATCCATTTTCACTCCAAATCCTTAACATACATATCTTTATAACAACTATATTTTATAGCTATTGCAATTAATTGCAATTTTATTGCAACAAAAATTGCAACAGTTGCAACTGGAATTGCAACTCGATTTTGAAAATTGCAACTTTTGAACAATGTTGAATACTGTTTAATTTGGCCCCTATTCGGAAAAATAGAAACGACAATTGCAGTTTTTGGGGGTAGGTTGTTTGCTTGCAGGAAGGTGCAAGTATTGTAATACATATATCGTAATATATACATTTCCTTGGTATGCCAGAAAACCCACCCCAGACGGGTGTTTTTGGACATCCATATGTCCCAGTAGCTGTTCGCCACTTTCGTAATATACTACAATAATCTATATACATTCGTGTAAACATTCACAATTGCAACTGTTGCAACTTTTAAATACTGAATTGCAACTTGCATTAAAATGGGGTCAAAAACGGATATGCGGGGTTTTTCGATTTTTGGAATTGCAATTAATTGCAATAAAATTGCAATTCTTAGGGGGAAAATTGCAACTAAATTGCAATTTCTCATTGACGTTAAATTTAACATTCTTAAAATTACACTTGTTCAGTTATCATTAACTTTTTTAATAAAATATTGAACAAACTAATAATTAAAAATTGCAATTAATTGCAACTCTGATTCTGGTTTTCAGGGTGAAAATTTCAGGAGTTGCAACTGAGTTGCAATAAAGTTGCAACAAAATTGCAATAGTTGCAACTGGAATTGCAACACCAAAAAATGTCATGATATATAGACTAACTAATACAAAAACTAACAATTGAAGTAATAAAATATTGTATTACAAAAAATAGTTACACTATATAAAATTAATAATACTATGATATATAAATAATATAATATGTCAAGTAATAGTATAAGCTGGACTCATTTTTGCCAGGGCATGAACTCAATATGTTACTGGCTCATCCAGAACAAAAAGAAATATAAGAAACGTGACTACTACCAAATACTAAAACTGAAAGGTAGTTGTGCAGATGTTGAAAAGAAAGCAAAGAAACTAGGAAACAATAAGCTAGTGGCAATGTATACAATGGCGGTGATTAAAGACAATAAGTCATTGGATTTCCTTCCAAACTACGTGACATTAAAAAACGGCCTTCAGATAGATAAAGCTGAATACATTGACATGGCCATAAGGACAGAAGCATATATCAAGGCCAATGGAAGATTACCTGCAATAGTATATAGGAAATCAACATTACCGGACTATAAAGACACTACAATGAATTTCTTTATCAAGATATTTAATTTCAAAGGAAATACCATTGATGAGGCTTTAGCTATTATATCAAAGAAGAAATTATATAGCAAATACTTCGATTCACAAAAAACAGATAAACAAACAATCAATGACGGTAGTAAAGGCAAAGGCTCCAACTGTGTAGACTGGGGACAAGTATATTACCGCATAGCAAAATCACTAGGCTATGACGTGCAGTTTGTCCATGTTAAATGTCGTGTCAGTGGTACTGGCCATATCAGATTAAGACTGAGACATAAGAAACATACTTCAGGAAACTGGATCAACCGTGACCCTGCAGCAGTAGCAGATACAACTTCAGGAAATGTTAGATCCATCTGGTGTGAAGACGGATACCTTATAGCATATGATCCATCATGGATATTTACAGATTTATATTCAAGTTAGAGGTGATAATATGAATTGCGGCGAGGCAATTGAAGAATTAAAAAAATTCCCAAAGGATAAACCATTAATGATAATGGGATGGTATAGTATTGCAGAAACAGATGACCCTGAAGACATTAACAGTATATGTTATCTCAAAGAAGTAGACATAGATACTTTAGAAGTCACAGGTGAAATACAAGACTTTGTAGCTATTGTTACTGATAAATACCATGAAATAGCAAGTGAATTTCCATAATAACATTAACGGTTGGGTTCAGCTATTCAAAACTTAATTTTGAAATGCTTTGATATATATCAAGGTTGGAAACTAAATTACATTTGGAAAACACGGTCGTTAATGTTAATGTCAGTTAATTAAATCCAAACAAAAAGAATTATAATAATTTTATTAACCAATAGTTTCATATTTTTAATGGTTGTAAAAATTTAAAAAAATAGTGTAAAAGGGAATTAACTCCCTTTATTTAATTTTAATTTTAAAAGTAATAGTTTTAAAAGCAGATGCTTTATAATTAGCATTACCATTTGCTTTGATTTTTACTTTCACTTTGTAAGTTCCTTTTTTAAGACCTTTTTTGATTGTGACTTTACCAGTTTTTTTGTTGATGGTGATTTTCTTGTTTCCTTTAACTTTTTTGTAGGTTAATGTTCCTTGGCCTTTTTTAGTGAACTTGACTACTTTTGTAACCTTAAGTTTCTGGGCTTTCTTTTTAAGTTTTGAAAATTTGACTTTAACAGTTTTAGCTTTAACTTTCAAAGGATTTGCAGCTTTATTAATCTTAAAGGTTACTTTTGCAGTTCCAGTGTAAGCACCGATTCCGGTAACAGTAACCGTATATGTTCCTGCTTTTTTAGGGGAATCAGCAGACCATTGAAGAGTATAGTCAACACCTTCTTTAAGGATTAAACCGTTGATTACAGTAACTGTTGGTTTTTGAACTTTAGCATTATATGTGAAAGTGTTTTTGGATAATACTACTTTAACGTTAGCTACGTTTACTACATTACTTGAGTATTCAGCTTCAAGTATAACAGAACCAATCCATTTTGTACCATAGTCACCACCAATATATGTAAATCCATCATTCATGGAATACTGAATGAGGTAATCAGAGCCCTCATAAAGAGATTCATGCCAATCATATGTCCTATGGTCATATCTTGAATCAGCTGTGAAGTTTGAAACTGTTTGATTTTTGACTGTGATTTCTTTGCTGCCGGCCTGTATTTGAGCAATAGTTAAAAGTTGATTGATTGCAACATCATGCAAATTTGCACCTTCTTTAGCAGTAGCATTTGTCATACTGGATTTTGCTGGACCAACAGTAATGTTTTTTACAATTACCTCACCGGAACCTGTATCGGTTAATATTAAGATACAATATATGGATGTTTCGCTTAAGTCCAATGCATAATCACGAATTTTACCATTTCCATTTCCCAATTCTTCATCTAATTTCCAAACAGTTTTGATAACAATATTATCTGTTACTGTGATGTTTTCACCAGGCTGCTTTATTGCATCCCCTACATTCCATCCGTAGAAAATACGATACTCTTTTGTAAATCCGCATTCCGGTAGTGTGTAGTTAGTATTGTTTGCAACACTTGTATTAGCCATTATGCCTTCACCGCCGGTTGCATTGAAACTTATGATGCGGTCGCTGCTTGCATATTGCGCTTCAACTGTTATATTAGTACGCCACCATGTGCCATAGTATCCACCAACTAAAAGATACTTTTCAGATACAGTACCATCAGGTTCCATCCAAGTATATTCCCTATTATCATAACGGCTGAAACTATCTGGAACATCCAGATATTGATTTGTGATGGTGATTTCTCTTCCACCTGATTCAATTTTAGCAATATTCAAAAGCTGTTTTACAGTTTCATTAACAGTGTCATTTAACTCAAAAGCATAAGGATCGGTCATATTAGCTTTTGCTGTAAGAGTAATGTTTTTTCTAACTACATCTCCGGTGTCAATATCAGTCAATATTAGTGTACCATTTACATCTGTCACACTGTCATCAGTGGAATTGTCAATTATCGGTGCTTTGTTTAACTTATTATCATCGATTTCCTTAGTCTGGATATCCGTTTGCTCAACAGAAACTATCTCATCGTCCAAGTCTTGAGATAACTCTTCACTATTGTCTGATGTCAGTGTGCCATTGGTATCTTCAGCAGCACTGACAGCACCTATTGTTAAAATAGCCAGTAACAGTAAAGTCACTAACATTAGCTTTTTGTATTTCATTTAAAAAATCTCCTTTAAAAAATAATATAAGGGAAAAATAATCCCTTATTTGATTACAATTTTAAAGGTAACAGTCTTGTAAGCGGATGCCTTATAGTTGGTGTTGCCTTTAGCTTTGATTTTTACTTTCACTTTGTAAGTTCCTTTCTTAAGGCCTTTTGCAACAGTGACCTTTCCGGTTTTCTTGTTGATGGTAATCTTTTTGTTGCCGCTCACTTTAGCATAAGTCAATGTTCCTTGGCCTTTTTTGGAAAATGTCACAACTTTAGATACCGCAAGAGCCTGTGCTTTCTTTTTAACTGCTGAAAATTTAACTTTAACTGTTTTTGCTTTGACAGCTAAAGGATTTGCAGCCTTGTTAATTTTAAATGTTTTTTTAGCAGTGCCAACGTATGCACCAATTCCAGTGACTGTAACAGTATAGGTTCCAACGTTTTTAGGAGAAGCAGTTGACCATTTGAGAGTGTAATCAACACCTTCTTTTAAAACAGCACCGTTTGATAAAATAACAGTTGGCTTTTGGACTTTGCCGTTGTATGTGAAAGCTGTTTTGGACAATGCCACATTCACTGTTGAAATATCGGTTGGTGCTGTAACATTACCATCACCAACAGTTACAGTGAATGAATTTGAGTAGAAAAGATCACTTTCACCCAAACCGTCAAATGATACTCCAAGAACATGTTTGCCTATTGCAAGATTTGAAAAAGTGTACTGTACAGTACCATTTGCCAGTGAATAATACTTGACCGGAGTTGCATCTCTGATAAAGTCAATTCCACCAACTTTAGGACCGGTTACCTTAATGGTGACTGAATCGCCCACACCAATCACGCTTGCAGATATGCTTGATGTAAACTGATTGGAGTTTTCACTGGCATAGATACCGAACATTTGTGACTTATAGTTTCCATCTATAGTGTAATTTACGTAAAATACGTTGCCTCCTGCGGTTTTTAGGGCAGGAAGTGGAATAACTGTTGAATCACCATTAATAACATATGTTCCGATTAGAGTGCCTGGAACATATCCTCCATTTGACTCATCGCGAACTGCATTATATAAGTTTACACTACCTGTTGATTTGGATGTGGCTTTGAAAACCATACATGATGACTCACCAACAGCCAACTCATAAGGGGCAACGAAATACGGTTCAAAGATAAAAGAAACTACTGATTCTTCAGTGACATCATTATATGTAAGCTTAACAGTGTGGTTTCCAAGGAAATCTCCAATGTCAAAACCTACCAAATCAGTGTCATAAATAAAGAGATAATCACGTTGTCCATCAAGTTTTTTGTTGTAAAACTCTTTACCGTCAATGGAAAGTGTAACTGTACCTGTTAGATTGGTGTCATCACTGATGTAAGCAAGATATATCAAATAAGAACTGAAATCAACTTCTTTTGGCAATTCTATATATAGTCCAGATTCATGTGATGATGTTTCAATATCATAATCCAAATCAAATTCAACGATTTCCAGTGTTTTTCCGGAGGTGGTGTTGAATTCAAATGTAAGATCATATACTCCTTTTTCATTATAAAAACTCAAATCTGAATCATATACGGCAATATCATCTCCTTTTGAAAGTGAAGCAACATAATCCTGATTGCCGTTGACATAAACTATCAGATTTCCGTCTAAAGGACAGTCATCTATAGAGAAAATTTCAGTATCTGTTATTGATGTATAATCCATATAAGACTTTTTGCCGTAAAATGAATCGACATCATAATTCAGGTCAAACTCGCTAATTTTGAATGCTTTTCCATAGGTAGTGTTGAATTTGACTAAAATATCATATTCTCCATTAACACCATAAAAACTTAAATCAGAATCCATTATGGAAACATCCTCACCAGCCGAAACGGACTTGGAGAAGTCCGGATTGCCATTTACAAAAACAATTATGCTTCCATCGGCAGGACAGCCTTCAATTTCAATAATTTCATCATCAGTGCTTGAAGTAGACATCATATGACTTATCTTACCGTTAAAATCACTTAAAGAAACAGTACCAGTCACATCTATTGTTCCTGAAGCCAGATATATTTCCTCATAATCTGTTGTGACAAAAGTAACATTGATAAAGTATGAACCTGCAGAGGAAATATGCAAATCATCCAAAGTAAGCTGAGGTTCAGTGAAGTATTCAAGGTCAAAACCTAAATTATAGTCAGTATAATTAGTTTGTACCCTAATTTGACCTTCAGCATCGCTTGGTACATCAAAAGTAACCGCAGGATATTCATCAGCCAAATCCATTGATTCGTTTATTTTTACATTAAAATCACTTGCATCGTATGACAACGCATCATCTGCATCATCATTTGCAATTATTTCCTCTGAAGGATTTTCAGTCAAATCCTCTTGAGAATCTTCAACTGCTAATACCTCATCGAAACTTTGAGACAACTCATCTGCATCATCAGATACTGTTGTATCTTCAGAAGCACTAACAGCACCTATAGTTAAAATAGCCAGTAACAGTAAAGTCACTAGCATTAGCTTTTTGTATTTCATTTAAATAACCTCAAATTAAAATTACGTATTTTTAATCAAAAGATATATATATATATATATAGAAGAGGCCATATTTAAATTAAATACTTTTAAAGCCGTTATAATCAAAAATAAGAGTTAAAAATATGTTACATTAAAAAATACAACTTAATAAACAGTAATTTAAAAATAACTGTTTAAATTTGACAGTCATTTAATTATAGTATATAACTTATTAACAAAATAATAAATTTAAAAAAATAGATTATAATGACCATTAGCTATTGATACATTTAGTATTGGAAACATAACATCTTATTTTCACATTAACGTGGGTTCAGCTATTCAAAACTTCATTTCCAAAACCCTTTCATATATATCACAGTGGAAAACAAGATTGATTTATGGAAGGGCTTCCGTTAATGTTAATGTCACCTCATTAAATTGAATCTAAAAAAATAACTGTTGAATTATCAACCGTAGGTTAAAGGAAACAAAACCTTATTTAAATTTCAAGAAGTTATTTACTGTTTTTTAATTTTTAATTAATTCGTCTAATGTGATTAACTGTTCTTTTAAGGTTTTAATTTCATT
>NZ_SUTM01000025.1 GCF_015062935.1 Methanobrevibacter sp.
AGGAAAATTAGAAAAGAAAAAAATTATGCTCCAAAAAATTAAGTTTGATCCAAATCACTTAAGTTTTTGAAAGAGCCGGAAAAAATTAAAAAAATTACTAATAAAATCTAAATTTAAAATCACCAGAACACATTAAATTCTTCATACTATAAACAAAACTAAATTTCAATCATATTTTTAATTTTAGAATAAATATTATTATATATAATTATTTTTATAAATCTATAATATAATATTAAAAATTAGAATAGTTTAACTTTTAAATTAATAAACAAAGTGAGAATATGGGTAGTAAAGATATAGGCAATATTGTCGAGATAATGAAAAACGATTTCAAATCAGCATTTTCAAATCCTATTGTAACCCTTGTTTTGATTGGAATAATTATTCTCCCATCCCTTTATGCTCTTTTAAATATACAAGCATGCTGGGACCCTTATGGAAATACGGGGAATGTAGAATTTGCAATTGCCAATCTGGATAATGGTTCCACATTTAATGATATAAACATCAATGTTGGAAATGAACTTGTTAAAGATTTGAAGAAAAATGACAAATTCAAATGGACATTTGTTACAGAAGATGAACTGCGAGATGGAGTTCATAGCGGGAAGTATTATGCGGGTATAGTAATACCCAAAAATCTATCGTCGAATGTTGTTTCGATTTCCGGAGATGATCCTAAACAAGCAGAATTGGAATATGTCGTGAATGTAAAATCCAATCCGGTAGCTACCAAATTAACAGATACCGGTGCGAATACTGTTTATACAACACTTAATGCAAAAATTATTCAAATTATTAACCTTGCGGCATATGGAAAACTTGGAGAGTTACAGGAAGGTCTTGCAGCTGGTGCAAGCCAACTAGCCAGTGGTGGAGGTCAACTTCAAGCAGGTGCTGCGCAAGTTTCATCTGGTGCAAGTCAGGTTTCATCAGGTGTTGGCCAAGTCCAAGATGGAGCTAGTCAAGTTAAAGACGGTGCTAGTCAGGTCCAACAGGGAAAAAGTGCAGTTGAACAAGGTGCAAGCCAAGTACAACAAGGTTCCAGTGCAGTTCAACAAGGTGCAAGCCAAGTACAACAAGGTTCTGAAGAATTAGACTCTGCAGTAGACTCATCTTTAATTCCGGACGGCCCTGTGAAAGAGTATATTGACAGTACTTCGGAACTGGCAAAGGGAACCGGCAAAGTAGCTGATGGGTCAAGCCAAGTTGCTCAAGGTGCCAGTGACCTAGCAGACGGTTCCGTGAAATTAGCTGATGGGTCAAGTCAAGTTGCCGGAGGAGCAAGTGACCTAGCAGACGGTTCAGTACAGTTAGCCGAAGGTTCATTAAGTCTTGCAGCAGGTGCAGAATTACTTGGAAATTCAGCTGCACAAGCATTATTTACTGCAGCAGGTTCACTTGGAGCAACAGCAAATGAACTTTCAGCAATTACAGGTATCAACGAAACACTCCTTGGAGATTACTTCTTCTCACCAGTTAAACTAGATAGAAATGAAGTATTTTCAGTACCTGACTACGGATCCAATGTAGCGCCATTTTATATTGTATTGTCCATGTGGGTTGGTGCTTTAATTACCTGTGTGATGATAGAACCTAAATCAAGTATAGGAACCAAATATTCTCCATTTGAAATGTATTCAGGTAAATTATTAATTTACATAGTTTTGAGCATGTTGCAGGCTTGTGTAACAATTATTGGAGCTTATCTTTTAGGAGTTCATGTAGATAATTATCCATTGTTTATATTTTCATCGATACTGGTATCGGTAGTGTTCATGATTCTGGTATATTCAGTGATTTCGGCAATAGGAACCGTTGGAAAAGGAGCTATAGTAGTTCTTTTGGTTCTTCAAATTTCAGCAACAGGAGGAATATATCCTATTGAAATCATGCATAAATTCTTCCAAACATTATACCCATATATGCCAATGACATATGCAATTAAACTGATACGGGAAGCACAGTTAGGTGTTGTCTGGTCAAATTACTGGCCAGCATTAGCTATTCTTTTAGCAATTGGTATAATAACAGTTATCGTTGCAGTAGCAATTAAGGAAAAAGCAGATAAAAGGTCAAAATTCTTTGAAGAAAAATTGGAGGAAAGTGGATTATTTTAGAAGTTATTTATTAACTTCTAATTATTTTTAAAAAAAATAAACACGGAGCTAAATAAAATGAAAAAAAAGTTATTTATTATACTATTAGTTGCTTGCATATTATTTAGCGTTTCAGGCGTTTTTGCCGCTGACATCAATGATACTTCAATATCCAGTGATGAAAGTAATATAAACAATTTAGAAGCAATTAATAACAATGAAAATCAACCTTTAGGAAATGTCACTGATTTAATCGGCGATGAGGATAACGGAACATTCACAGCATTGCAATTGAAAATCAGTCTTGCTAAAGATGGAAGCGAAATAAATTTAACCAGAGATTACAAGTACAACGATGATTTTAAACTAACCACTGGAATTTTCATCAATAAAGACATAACTATAAACGGTAACGGCCATGTCATTGACGCAATGGGCAAATCAAGAATTTTCAATATAAACTATGGAAACGGATTATCATTCCACAAGGTTATTTTGAATAATATCACCTTTAAAAACGGTAATGCCAAAATCTATGGTGGTGCAATATTAAACTTTGCAGATTTAACAATTGATAACTGTTATTTTACAAACAATAATGCAGGCACTGCCGGTGGAGCTGTAAATTCATTAGGAGCTTTAACTTTAAAAAATTCAAAATTCAATAAGAATTCTGCAGGGGGAGATGCCGGAGCGGTTTTCTCACTAACACTTAAAAAAGGTCCACAGTTCTATTACAATTATTTTGAAGGCAAAAATGCAACTGATGATGTTAACCTTTTATTAGGTATTGCAATGCAAGCAGCCCTTGAACATGGAAAAGACACCATAACCAACTGTGTATTTACCAACAACATAGCTAACGGTCGTGGCGGAGGAGCGGTTTATGCATACTCCCATATAGATATAAATTCATGTACATTCAATTCAAATAAGGCCAGTGAAAAAGGAGGTGCCGTATTTGGATGTAAAGACCTATTTATTAAAAATTCAAAATTTAATAAAAATCAGGTTTCAATGTATGGTGGAGCAGTCTATTTCAAATGCCATGAGCAAACAGGACATTACGAAAACGGCAAATGGGTTTCCAGCGTTAAATATTACACAAATTCAATTGAAGGATCAACTTTTGCAAACAATGTTGCAGGTGAAAGAGGGGGAGCAATCTACGGGTTCAGAACTTCCGACTCAGATAAAGTTCATTGCGCTAAAGCTGTGAAATGTACTTTTAGTGATAATAAAGCTCCAAAAGGTAAAGATATCTATGGCGGAACAGTTAAAAATTGTGTTTATAAAAATACAAAAATCGCCTTAAAAACAGCTACTGTTAAAAAATCAGCTAAAAAACTAACCTTACAAGCAACACTCAAAAAAGGTTCATCACCACTTAAAAGCAAACAGGTTACTTTCAAATTTAATGGAAAAACCTATAAAGCAAAAACCAACTCCAAAGGTATTGCAAAAGTTACCATTAAACAAAGTATCTTGAATAAGCTTAAAGTGGGCAAAACCATCAAATATCAAGCTAAATACAGTAGTTTTATTGCTAAAAAAACTGCAAAAGTTAAAAAGTAAATGCACAAGCATTTACTATTTTTATTTTATACATATTCTATTTTTTACTAATATACCCCTATTTTTAAAAAAAAATGACACATATTAAATATAATCCCAATAGAAAAATAATATTATATTAAATTTATTTTACTAGAAAAAACTATACGGAATATAGATTGTTTATAAAGTCGGGTGATTAAATATGGATAAAGAAACCAAACAGCGTTTGGGTGAAATTAGAGCTGCCCTAAAAAAATATGGTTTTGATAAAATTTTAGGCCAAACGGCAAAAAATAAAATTCGTTCAAAAGATGATGATGAAGCAGATAATCTTTTATTAGATGATGAAACACCAGTTAAATTAAGACTGATGCTTCAGGAATTAGGAACCACATTCATTAAATTAGGTCAACTGTTAAGCACTAGACCTGATGTTGTCGGTGAAAGAATAGCAAACGAATTAGCTAATTTACAGGATGATAATCCTGCAATAAGCTATGAACAAGTCAAAAAAATTGTTGAAAGAGAACTTCATGGCAATATCGATGAACTGTTTGAAGACTTTTCCCACGACCACCTGGCAACCGCATCAATAGGTCAGGTTCATGAAGCCAAACTGATAACCGGTGAGAGAGTTGCAGTTAAAATCCAGAAAGAAGGAATTACAGATAAGATTGATCTTGATTTAAGGATATTGAAATTTATAGCCGCTCGTGCGGACAGATTAAGTGAAAAGGTTAGAAAAATAAACTTGCCCGGAATAATGGATGAGTTTGACCGTTCCATTCACAAGGAAATTGATTACAATAATGAATTCATGAACATGCAACGCATTGAAATGAATTTTATTGACGACCCAAAGGTCCATATTCCCGCTACATATGACAGATATTGCTCCTCAAAAGTTTTAACAATGGAGTTCATAGACGGTACAAAGTTAAATGATGTCTATGCAAGTACAGGAGATGAATTTGACAAGAAACTTTTAGCAAAAACTGTCCTCGATTCATATCTTCAACAGCTGTTCATTGACGGATTTTTCCATGGAGACCCACACCCAGGCAACATCATGATTTTAGAGGACAATGTATTGTGCTATCTTGATTTGGGCATGATGGGATTCTTTGATGAAAAATTCAAACGTGACCTTTCCGAAGTAATGCTGCTGTTTGTAGACCAGGACGTTGACGGATTGATAAATCAATTAATGTACATGGACATCCTTGATTATGACATTGATACAACTACTTTAAGAAGAGACCTGAATGACTTGTTTGGAAGATATTTCGGTGTACAGCTCAACCGTTTCGATGGAGTCTTAGAAGCACTGCTTAACCTAATGCAAGAGTATGGAGTCATTCTTCCAAATGAAGTTGTTACAATGGCAAGAGGCCTGTCAATGATTGAAGCTACCGCACACAATCTCGATCCTGAAATTGATGTATTCGCATCAATTAAACCTGTTGCAGCTCAAATTGCAAAACAGAGACTCAGTCCAAAAAGATATATAAAAAGCAAAAAAAGCAGTGCAATCCTTTATGGACATATGATTCAGGCATTGCCAAAACTTCTTACAAAAACAATCCACAAGATTGAAAATGAAGAGCTGCAATTCAGATTTGAAGTCGACATTACCGACAAGGTTTCAATTATAGCATTAATCTCAGCACTCATAATCGGTTCTTCAGTTGTTTCTTTCGGACCCAGAGTATTCGACATGCCAGTAATCTCATTAATAGGTTATATAATAGCCATAATCTTAAGTATTATCGGCATGAGAAAATTTGTTTTAAAATAGATTTAAACAATTGAGGATTAATTTCCTCAACACTTATTTTTTTAAGAACCCAATTTAATTATTTTTCTACCTTTTTTTTAACCCTATTTAATTAAAACCATTGAAAATTAATATTTTTTTCAACTACAATAGTAAGTATAATATATTTGTTAAGATACAAATATTATATTATAATGTTTTATAAGCTTTTGATAATATTGGAGGGAAATGATGATTAAAGTATATGTTTCAAGATTTAACCCTGAAACTGACAGTGAACCCCATATGGAGTGTTATGAAATAGAGCAAACTCCACACATGAAGGTTCTTGATGCACTGCAAGCTATCAACGACAAGTATGATGCAGACATCAGTTTTAGAAGCTCTTGTAGAGCAGGCCAATGTGGATCTTGCGGAATTTTATTTAAGGGAAACGGTGCTCTAGCATGTCAGAAAGAAATAAAAAACGGAGCAATTATTGAACCGCTCAGATTCCCTGTTATTAAAGATTTGATAGTTGACAAATCAAGTATTGAAGCTAAAGTTAAAGATTTGGAATTATCCCTTCAATGTGACCACACATGCAGTGATGAGCTTGACACAAGCATCACAAAGGCAGATTCTCAAGAAACCAAAAAGGTTAGAAGCTGTATCGAATGTTACTCATGTTATTCAACTTGTCCTGTTGTCAATATTGCAACAGAAGAATTTGGTGGACCATACTTAATGAGATATGTCCGTAAATTTGAAAGCGATCCGAGAGATAATTTTGACAGGCTTAAAGAAGCTTTGGATGAAGGATTATACAAATGTACCAGTTGCGGTAAATGTCTGGCTGTTTGTCCTAAAAACATCAACACCTTTGGAGATGCAATAGAAAAAATGAGAGCTATTGCAGTTGCTAACGGTTCAGGACCTCTTCCAGAACATGTTGCATTTAAGGAAAACATCTTAAAAACTGGAAGGTCCGTAAAAACCAATAAAACTCCATTCATAGAAGAAGCTGAAAACAACACCGGTTCAAAAGTTGCATTCTTTACCGGATGTATGGTAGATTATAAATTCCCTGAAACAGGACATAAACTAGTTAAAATCTTAAAGGAGAATGGAATTGATATTGATGTTCCTGAAGGCCAGGTTTGTTGTGGTTCTCCTCTTTTAAGGACTGGTCAAACTGACATAGTTCAAGATTTGGTTGATAAAAACAAGGAAGTCTTTAAGGATTATGATACAGTAATCACAATATGTTCAGGTTGCGGAGCAACATTGAAAAATAATCATCCTGATTTTGGCTCCAAACTAAATGTAATGGACATTAGTGAATTTTTAGTTGACAAATTAGATGAATCCAAACTTAACGAAGTCAATATGACCGTTACATACCATGATCCTTGTCATTTAGGAAGGGGTCAAGGAATTAAAGATGCTCCTCGTGACATCATTGAAAAAATTCCAGGTGTTGAATTTAAAGAAATGAAATATCCTTGTCAATGCTGCGGAGCTGGTGGAGGAATCAAATCCGGAAAACCAGATATTGCACTGGATTTATCCAAATCTAAAGCAGAAATGATTAAAGAAACCGGCGCTGATGCAGTAGTTACAATATGTCCATTTTGTGAGCTGAACCTGCAGGATGGATTGAATGCAATCGGAGAAGAAAATATTAAAGCGATGCATATTCTTGAATTATTGAATAAATCTTACGAAGAATAGAACTTAAATTAGGAGTTGATTAAAATAGGAGATGCTGCAGTCAGTGAAGAAAAAGTGGTTGAGACAACTGCAATGAATTCACCTGAAGAAAAATCAGAAGAAAAAAGCGAAAAACAGTCAACTTCTACAAAAAAAGCTAAATCCAAAACTCAATCCAGAGGAACCGGAAGAGTAAAGCTTGTCCGTGACAAAGAAGACCGAGAAACTAATCTCTTTAAAGAGAATATTTATATTGTTTTTGTCGAGTGTGAAACTCCGGGAAACATTGGTTTTCTTGCGAGAACAATGGCAAACTTCGGATTGAAAAATTTAGTTTTAATAAATCCTCCAACATTAACAAATGAAGCATTCTATCAAGCAACACATGGTAAATACATTGTGGAAAATGCAAAAATTTATGCAACTTTAGATGAATTCTATCAGTCACAAAGAATTGATTTTAAGGTTGCTTCTACAGGAATGGCTGGAGGAAGCTACAATTTATCAAGGATTCCGTTAAGGCCGGAACAGCTTGGTGAATCAATGAATGTTTCAAATAAAATTGCAATTTTATTCGGAAGGGAAGGAGATGGACTTTCAAACAAAGAAATCGAAGATTGTGATATCTGCGTGTCCATTCCAACAGACCCAACATATCCTATCATGAATATTTCACATGCTGCCGCAATAATATTTTATGAACTATTTAAGAATAGGCATGATTTTGGAGTTGAGGGAGTTAATGAAAGCAGTGAATTAGAAAAAGATTATCTTTTGAAAGACATGAATTCATTAATTGACACTCTGGATATTCCGGAACATAAAAAGAAAAACGGTAAAAAGACTTTTAGAAATATTGTTTCAAGAGCATTCATTACCGGCAGAGAAGCCCATACTATGAAGGGCATTTTAAGAAGATTGAATAATAAGATTGGTGGACAATGAGACGACCTAGATTTGCAGACATAAGCATATTTACTTTAAAATACATATTCAATTGGAGATTTTGGATAGCTGAAATTACCAAAAAATCAAAAACATACAGAAGATTAATTGATAAAATGCTTTTTGAAGAGGATGAAATCGTTGTTATACCAAATACAATAAATATCAATAAGAAAATTGAATCAGAAGGTTCTGAATTCTTACCTACACAGATTATTAAAGATGTTATTAAAAGATGCGACGATATTGTAATTATGAATTCCTGTCTGTGCAGAACCTCAAACGGCTGTGAAGATTACCCCCAAGATATAGGATGTATCTTCCTTGGCCCAACTTCCAGAAAAATTCCAGCACATATTGGGAAAAAAGCAACTGTTGAAGAAGCACTTGCACATGTTGATAAAGCAGATGCAGCTGGATTAAGCCATATCATAGGAAGAAATAAAATTGATACCGTTTGGATGAATGTAAGGCCGGGAAAAGGACTATTAACAATTTGTCACTGCTGTCCTTGCTGCTGTTTATGGAAAGTACATCCTAATTTAGATTATTCAATTAGTGACAAACTGGAAAAACTCGATGGAGTGACTGTGAAACTCCATGAAGACAAATGCAAACTATGTAAAAAATGTTTAATGGAAGTTTGCATGTTCAAAGCAATAGATTTAGTGGACAATAAAATTACAATTGATTACGACATATGCAGAGGATGCGGACTTTGCGTAAATGCATGCAAATTCGATGCAATTACCATTGATTATACTGCTGAAACTATTGATAATGTAGTCAATAGAATGGACAATTTACTTGAAATTAGAGAATTTTAATTATAAACTTATTTGTGTGAAAAAATGGCAATTTTAAGTGATAAGACTATAAAAGAATATTTAAATGAGGGCAAAATAGAAATTGAACCTCTTTTAGATGAAAAACAAATCCAACCATCTTCCATTGATATGAGACTGGGAGATGAATTTAAAGTTTTTAAAGTTATTAGAAAACCCTATATTGATCCTAAAGATGAAGATGATATTGCATCTTATATGGAATCAACAACCGTTAAAAAAGGTGATGCATTTATAATACATCCAAACGAATTCGCCCTGGCAACTACACTGGAATACGTTAAAGTACCTGAAGATTTGGTTGCAAGAGTTGAAGGGCGTTCAAGTATGGGAAGATTAGGCGTTACCATGCACGTTACAGCAGGATTTATTGATCCCGGTTTTGAAGGCAAAATAACTTTGGAGATATCCAACATTGGGGCAATGCCTGTTGCACTCTATCCCGGCCAAAGGGTTTGTCAAATTGTTTTTGAAACTATGACAACACCATCTGAAATCCCATATGGACATCCGGATAGAAAAAGTAAGTATATGGGTCAAACCCGCCCTGAAAGCAGTAGAGTTAAATTAGATTATGAATTGGAAAAATAAGTGGAGATTATATTTATGAATCATGATAAAATGTCAAATATTAGTGCGAAAAGAGGATTTTTATGGCCATCTTTTGAGATTTACTCAGGAGTATCAGGTTTTACCGATTACGGACCTCTTGGTGCAAGTCTAAAAAATAACATTATGCAAAAATGGAGAAAACAGTATGTTTCAGGTGAAGGATTTTATGAAATTGAAGGCCCTACAGTAATGCCTAAGGAAGTCCTAAAAGCATCAGGACATGTTGACAACTTTACAGATCCAATGTGCAAATGTGAAAAATGCGGAGAAGTTTTTAGAGCAGACCACATCATTGAAGATGTTATCGGTGAGGATGTGGAAAGCCTTGAAAATGAAGAGCTTGACCAAATAGTCATTGACAACAACATCAGATGTCCTGAATGTGAAGGTGAATTGTCAAAAATCTGGAACTACAATCTGATGTTTAAAACAGAAATCGGTGCAAAAGGCGATAAAGTAGGTTATATGAGACCTGAAACTGCACAAGGTATATTCATTTTATTCAAAAGATTAGAAAGATTTTTCAGAGGAAAATTACCGTTCGGCGCGGTACAACTCGGAAAAGCATACAGAAATGAAATTTCCCCAAGACAAGGTGTTATCAGACTTAGGGAATTCACACAGGCAGAAGCTGAAATCTTTTTAAATCCTAAAGATAAAACTCATCCAAAATTCTCACAAATTGAAAATGAGGTTTTACGCTTAAATTCACAGGAAGTTCAGGAAAATAATTTGGAACCTTTAGAAATTACTGCACGTGAAGCTTTGGACAAAGGCATTGTGGCTAATGAAATGTTAATTTACCAATTATATTTAGCACGTAAATTCCTTATGGAAATCGGAATTCCTGAAGATGTTTTAAGATTCAGACAACACCTGAAAGGAGAAATGGCACATTATGCTCTTGACTGCTGGGACGTGGAAGTTTTAACTGACAAATACGGATGGGTTGAAATTATCGGAATAGCTGATAGAGGAGATTACGACTTGTCATCACATTCCAAATTCAGTAACGATGAGTTAAATGTATTTGTTGAATATGATGAACCTAAAAAAGTTCAAAAAACTATTGTGAAACCTAATTTATCTAAATTCGGACCAATATTTAAAGGAGACTCTCCTAAAGTAAAACAGGCAATTGAAGAAGCTGACGTCAATGAAATAAAAGAAGCTATCGATAAAAAAGGTAAATTTACAGTCCAATTAGATAAAGAATATGAAGTTACTGAAGATTTATTAATTTTCGAGGATGTTGAAGAAGAAATTACCGGAGAAAAAATCACTCCTCATGTAATTGAACCGTCATTCGGTATTGACCGTATTACATATTCTGTATTGTTACACTCATTTACTGAAACTGAAGGAAAAGATTACTTTAAATTCAATAAATCCGTGGCTCCTGTTCAAGTTGGAATTTTCCCACTTGTCAACAAAGAAGGACCTCGTGAAATAGCTCAGGAATTAACTGAAAACTTAAGAATGGCTGGATTTACAGTTGAATACGATGCAAGCGGAACCATCGGTAAAAGATACGCCAGAGCAGATGAAATTGGAATTCCTCTTGCAGTAACTGTTGATTTTGACTCACTTGAAGACGATAAAGTAACCGTAAGGGACAGAGATACAGAAACTCAAGAAAGAATTGCCATCAGCGATTTAAAAGAGTATCTGGAAAAATATTATAAATGAGTTTAAAACTCATTTATTTTTAAATTTTCATAAAGATTATTGGCCCAAACAATAGGATCTTCATGACTGGAAGTTAAAATCCTTGTTTGGTCAAAATAACCATTATCCATAAATAATCCTAAAATCATCACATTATCTGTAATAATCAATAGGAAAGAATTTAATTCATCAAATGGTTTTAAAGTTTCAATGCCTGATTTTCTCTCGAAACTGTTTAGCAGGTTCTGAGGAACATATATTTCTACATCACCTTTGGATGAAATCATGTCACATAGGATATCGAAAAAAGGTTCGTAAAAAATCGGCATTATACATTTTACGAATTCCGCTTCAGCCAGACAATTTTGAATAAAATTGTATGTCCTATATGCATCGACACCCTGAGATTCAATGAAATTCGCATTATGAAGCATATGGAACTCCAATACAGATTCAAATGGCAGCATGTCAATGATATGGCCTTGCAGAATGTTGAAAAAGTTATCCAATACAGCAATTGTCTGGTCAAGTTCCATAAGGTTAGCAATGCGAACCCTTGTTGAATTGGATAAAAAATATTTATTTTGGTGTCTGTAAATCCAATGCTTTAATTCCAAATCATGCATTGTACTTGAAACGGAACTATAACTCAATCCAGTCAAATCAGTTATTTCTTTCATGTTTCTAGGTTCTTCCAACAAAGTTACCAATACTTTTAACCTAACAAAAGAATTTGTTACGAATTTTACATCTTCAGCTATTGTTTCAAAATTTTTTATACAATCTACAGTATCTATCATACAATCACCTATGTAGTATTACTCTTATCTTAATTTTTATTACTATGGGATATAAAGTCAGCTGAAGTGAACAGGTACATCGCAATGCACTTGCAAAATACTTAAAAAGAATGATATAATTAGATATTTTTTTAACTTTAAATCAACAAAAATAGAATATAACTAAAAATATTGACGTGATAAGATGATTGACACCCATATGCATGCAGATTCAAGAAGCAGCGAAGATTTTGAAAAAATGTATCTGGCAGGCATTAATCAGGCAATAACCTGCAGCTACTACCCTTATAAAATTGATAACGAAACTATACTTTTAAATCACTTAAATAGGATTTTAGAATATGATACAAAAAGAGCCGGAGAATATGGCCTTGATTTAAAGGTAGCACTCGGAATCCATCCTACAAATACTATAGAAAATCCTCAGATAATATTTGAAAACCTCTACAAATGGATTGAAAACAACCAGATTGTAGCAATTGGTGAAATAGGTCTTGAAGATTTGACAGATAATGAAATTGAAACATTTGAAAAACAGTTAGATATTGCAGATGAAACAAATTCCAAAGTTATCATACATACACCTAGAAAAAATAAAAAGGAAGTCCTTGATAAAATTCTGGAGATTTTACCGAACCACATGGATGAAAAAAATGCAGTTATAGACCACATAAATCCGAATGTTATAAAAACAGCAATTGACTGCGATTGCATGTTAGGCCTGACCGTTCAGCCTCAAAAGATGGATAAAAATGAAGCTATAGCTATTTTAGATGAATACGGATTTGATAAATTTCTATTGAATAGTGATATCAGCAATAAACCGTCAGACCCGCTATCCGTTCCAAAAACAGTGAGAGAATTAAATAGAAGAGGATATTCAAAAGAAAACATTGAAAAAGTATCCCATAAGAATGCGCAGGAATTCTTTAACATTTAAACTTCAGAGGCTATGATAAAATGGATAATCAGAAAATAATTATAATATTGCTAATTATAATAATAGCCATACTTGCAGTAGGGCTTGGAGTAATGCTTACAGGAGATTTCAACAAACAGGAATGTAAATTAACCGTAAAATGCAACAAGACCATGAGCAATGGAGATTCAGTAATCATTAAACTAACAGATTTGAATAAAACTCCAATCAAAAACGCCAACATTACAATCAAATTGACAAGTAAAAACACTACCAAAGAATATAATGCAACTACAAATGAAAAGGGAAAAGCAACTCTAAAATTAAGCAACATGGATGATGGAAAATACACAGTTAACTGCACATTTGATGGAAACGACAAATACAAAGCAACAACAGCTGAGAAAAAATTCAGCTATACCGATGAAATAGTCGCATCAGGTGGAAGTAGCTCAGATTCAAGTTCTAGCAGTTCTGTTGATCCAATTGATGCCAATCGTCCAACAAATGATCCGAATTACAAAGGATATACTCCGCTTCATGAAAGTGAAGTTACCAATGACGGCTGGAATCCTAGAGAACATGAAGTGTCACGTAAAAACATGGCTGACGGTTCCCAGGAAATACGTTACGATGACGGATACTACAGGCTTGTTGATGAAAACGGTTATGTTATCACATACGGATACAAATAGATAATTAGCAACTAAAAAAGTGAAATTATGAATTTGATTAAAAATATTCCCCTCCCAATAAGCGGATTGGTTCTTGCATTGTTATCTCTTGGAAACCTGCTGCAGGACATCCATCCATATTTAAGATATCTTTTTGGGGCCATAGGGTTAATATTTTTAATTTTAATTATTTTAAAAATAGTTTCCCATCCCCAAAATGTTAAAGAGGATTTTAAAAATCCTGTGATACTCAGCAGTTTCGGCACATTTTCAATGAGTATTATGCTTTTATCTACATACCTCACCCAATTTAGCTCAAGTATTGCATATGCCATATGGATTATTGGAATAGTCTTGCATATTTTGCTAATGATTTACTTTACCTATCATTTTATGATACGTAATTTTGATATTTCTAATGTCTATCCGAGCTACTGGATTGTCTTTGTGGGAATCACCATGGCAGCAATAACATCTGCCGTTCACAATGCCCCTGAAATTGGATTCCTATTTTTCATCATAGGATTCATAGCAATGCTTTTAACAATGCCTTTGATGTTTTATAGATATATTAAAAAACCAGATGTTCCGGATGTCAATAAACCTCTGATATGCATATTTACAGCGATTTTCAGCATATTGATAGTGGGATACATCAATTCAGCACCAGGAATATCACCTGAATTTTTACTCATAATGTATGTCATCGCATGCATATTCTACATTTTTGCATTCATTAAGCTCATCGAATACAGAAATTTAGATTTTT
Source organism: Methanobrevibacter sp. (assembly GCF_015062935.1). NCBI lineage: Archaea > Methanobacteriati > Methanobacteriota > Methanobacteria > Methanobacteriales > Methanobacteriaceae > Methanobrevibacter > Methanobrevibacter sp. The sequence continues at coordinate 14,361 of NZ_SUTM01000025.1, forward strand.
ATCCAAGCTTTTCAGCATTTACATTCCCATTTGTTATAAGTGCTCTTGCAACAAAAGGAGTTTTAGGAAAAATGGGAAGTAATTTAATTTTAAACTGCATATTAGAAATAGAAATAGCTGTAGCAGTTATAGTAGTATTATATGTATTAATAAGATATTTAAAATTTTTAAAAAGAAATAGTGGAAGTAGAAATTAATCTACTTAACCTTTGTTTACAACTTTTACTTTTTTAGGAGAAACGATTAACAAATCTTTATCTTCTGTTCTTGCAAGCAATAATGCCTGAACGCCGTATCTTTCTCTCATTTGTTTAATTTTTTCTCCGGCCAATTTGAAATTAGCAGCACTTTCTTTTTCTAAAAATGATAAATCCAAAATGACAGGATTATTTTCTTCAATTACCTGATCAACAACATAATTGATATCATCAATAGTTTTTGGCCTGATTAAAACAATCTCATAAAATGACTGTTCAGGAATTATCACATAATCATCATAATCCTCATAAGCCGGAGTTGGTGTAGGTTCCGGACGAGGCCTTGGATTTGGTGTTTGTCTTGGTTCCTGCCTATATTGAGGTTGAGAATATTGTTGTTGCTGATAGTTGTTGCCGTCTTTAGGTTTTACAAGATTATTAAACATGTCAGATAAATTTGAAAGAGCACCTTCCATACTATCATGATGATTTATTTCATCTTCTTCATAACCTAAACTTCTTTTAATATTATCCAAAAAACCCATTGTAATTACTCCTCTAAATATTCTAAAATAGCATCTAATAATTTTGAAGCACCATTATTGTAAACATCTTCAACAGGCAAACCAAATTGAGATTCAAATGATTCGATATCTGATTCGGAATTCTTGAAATTAACTGATAAACCAACAACTTTTGTAGGCTCCACAGCTTCAATAGCTTTGATTTCTTCAGCAATACCTCTAGGTTCTCTGTATGGATGATTTGGTCTGTGTCCAACAATTACTGCATCAGGAGCGGCTCCTATTAAAATTGCTGCTGACAATCCTCTTGGATGAGGATTTCCGTCTTCAGTCAGACTGGACTGACCTTCAATAAAAATAATATCAGGATGTTTTGTTTCTTCAACATATTTGATTGCAGATAAAACCGCTGCAGGGACATCCATTGCAGACAGGCTTCCTGCTCTAAAGTTAAAATCAGTAGGTTCTTCCAAACCCATTTCATCAGTGGAAATAATAGCAGATGTCATGCCTCTTTCACTGCTGGCCTTACCGAGCATTTTAGTTGTGGTTCTTTTTCCACATTCCTGGGAGGTTCCGCCAACAAAAATTACTGGAGCTTTAGGAGTATAAGATATCTTTGGCAATACTTCACATGATTTTTCAGGGGCTACTCCAGCTATTTTCTTAACAACATCTAACCTAGGACCAATCTCTTTTATGACAACCTGCTTTGAATCAGCAAATTTCTTTAAAGACAAGTTTTCTTCAATTGACAATGATCTAAATGAAGTGATTACATTCAAACCGGAATCGATAGCTTGAACTGCATATTTTAATGCAGAACCTTCAGCACCAATAGGTAACATTATTACAAGAGATTTTGCTTCTGGCGCATCTTTTAAACAGTTTTTCAAACTGTCACAAACAATGTGGCCACAAAATTCCTTTCCTTGCTTTCTTTCATCATCATCAATGAAACCTACTGTTTCTATTCCTTCAAGATTGGAGAACTTTTCACCTCCGCCTCCGCATCCAACAACTATGAACGGATTTAAATCTTGAATTTCTTTAACTGATTTTACTGAATACAAAAACTTCACCCCTACCTATAATTTATAACTTATAACTAATCATGTAAATTTAATCTTAATTTTTTAAAAAAAAATTTCAAAAAATGATACTATAATAAATTATGAATTTTCATATTAATAAAGTATAATGTTTTATGTTAATATAACCATAAATAATACCATATACTACAAATTTATAATGGGGAGATAAAATGAGAAAACCCTACGTCATACTTATTGGAAGTGCATCAGGAATTGGAAAATCTACAATCGCAGCAGAATTGGCCAAAACATTAAATATCAAACATCTGATTGAAAGCGATTTTATAAGAGCTGTTGTGCGAGGAATTATTGGGAAAGAATATGCTCCTGCACTGCATAGCTCCTCCTATGATGCATACAAACACCTGAGAAATAAAAATAGATACGAAAGTTATGAAGAGCTGGTATCGGCAGGATTCGATGAACATGCAGCATCCGTCATACCCGCTCTGGAAAAAATTATTCAAAGAGCAATTACAGATTACGATGACATAATCATAGAAGGAGTCCATCTAGTTCCCGGATTAATCAATATCGAACAGTTTAAAGAATATGCGGAAATTTACTTTTTTGTATTGAGCTCCGATGAAGAGGCACACAAGGAAAGATTTGTTAAAAGAGCTGTTCAAATACACCGAGGCGGAAAACAGCTGGATTTCTTTAGAGAAAATAGGATAATCCATGACCACCTCCTAAAACAAGCTGAAAGTCATAACGTTCATGTTATAAAAGCGGAAGAGATTGATAAAACACTTGATAAAATTTTAGCAATCATCAACAATTCCTGCACCACCGTCAATCTAATAAACAGCGTTGATGAACTTGAGGATGTCATTGACATAATCATTAATAAAAATAATGGAAGCATCAGAAACATTACATATTACATAAAAGGCTTCAAGGAACCTTTATCAAGAAACGTCAATGTTTCAGATTCACAATCCGCTGAAAAATTTATTGAAAAACTTAAGGATGATGAAAATAAAAAAGAAGATTTAAATGGACTATATCACTTATCAGAATATAGGAAAACAACTATCTGCGCACCTAATCAGGAAAAGCTGGATAACATTATAAAAGAATTGAATGAAAAAGGATATGTTTTAAATGAATGAAGAGCAATTAACTGAAATGATTATCAAATGTCCCGCATGCGGTATAGAAGGCAAGGCAAAGTCAATTATGAAGGAACTTGAAATTCCTCACTTTGGAAAAGTACTTGAAACAAGTATCCAATGCCCGGAATGTGGATTTAAACACAATGACATTATTGCATTGGAACAAAATGACCCTGCAAAATATGTTTTGGAAATTAACAAAAATACATTAACAGTCAGGGTTGTTCGCTCACAGTCTGCAACTGTTTCAATACCTGAAGTAGGCATTAAAGTGGAACCCGGTCCAAAATCTGAAGGGTATGTGACTAATGTTGAAGGAATGCTTAATCGCTTTGAAGATGCAGTGAAAAAAGCTTTGCAATTGTTTGATGACGAGGAATCCCAGAAAAATGGAAAAAATACTCTCGACCACATTCAAGAACTAAAAAATGGAAACAAAACTGCAACATTAATTATTCAAGATCCGTTTGGACAAAGTAACATAGTCAGTGATAAGGTTGAAATTTTAGAAATTCCGGAAGAGGAATTGCGAGAATTAAAAACAGGTTTTAGTCATATTGAAGAGTAAAAAAAGGAAGATTATTCTTCCTCTTCTTCATCATCGTTTGATGCTGTAAAACTAGCAAATGAATCTTCTTCTACAACATCTTTTAATTTTAATGTTTTTTGTACATCCATAGCTAATGCATTACAATCTGCTTTAATAGCTTCTAAATGTAATAATATTCTTTCTTTTTCTTGATTAATTCTTTCAATATTAGTATATGGGTAAGTGGATTCTTTAAGCATTTCATACTCAATAGTAGTGTATGGATAATCATTTAATTGTTTACAAACATTTTTTAAGACTTCTCCTAAAAATTTGTTCATTTCTACTTTTACCCTTTCCCTGATCATTTTGTCATCATCAAGATTTTCTTTCATTAAACGTACAACTTCTGCTTTAGCAAAAGGTAATTTTTCTTCTTCTTCATCAACAAATTCTTCAGAAGTTTCTTCAATCATTTCTTCTTCAGACATGTTTACACCTCGTTTAATTAATTAAAAATATTGAATCATTAGATAAAATTTTAAAAAAATTATTATTTCATCAATATCTAACTATAAATTTATCATAAGTTTTATTTAAAGGTTTTGATTAAATTAAAGAAATGGAGCAGTATTTGGCCAGTTATAGCAATAAGTATACAAATTATGAATCGTGAAAATAATTATTTTAATACTTGCAAAATTTCGAAAAATCGTTTCAAAAAAAATAAAAAAGTAGCTCGAAAGCTACTTAAAATCATCTTCTCTTCAATATATTCTTACCACAAACTGCACCCATACTAAAAACAAACAACAATATGATTACCATAAACGGATTACCTGAAACATGTTTTTTAAGAACAGATTCAGAATATTTAATTAATTCTTCCTCATGATTTTTTACATGCTCTTTTTTAACATTATCTACAGGATTATGTTTATTGGAAACATTTATAGTTACAGTATCATTATTATTGTTCAAATCAGAGTCATAATTGTCACTTTTTGCAACAACATTATTATTTGCAGTTCCCGGTTTTTTAGCTATTGCATTGACTTTTAAGAATGCTGATTCACCAACATCCAACTCATCCAATGACCAGACATTGTTCTCCTCATCAAAGTCACCCCCGCTAGCCTTAAATGACTTAAACAATAATGAATTATCCATAATCTCACGAACTTCAACATTTTCTGCTTTATCAGGTCCGTTATTTGTCAGTTTAATGGAAAATTTAACCAAATCTCCCACTGAATACTTATATTTAGAAACTGTCTTTGTAATGGAGATGTCACTAGCAGGTCTCACAAATACAGACTCTTTAGCATCATTGTTGCTTAAATCAGGGTCAGTTTCACTAGCCCATACTTCAGCAGCATTCACAAAATTGCCTGTAGCTTTGATTTTACATACAATTTCTAATTTTACGGATTGGCCGTTTAACAAATCACCAATATAGAATAGTGAATCTTCTAATTTTCCACCATACACATCAACAATCTCCAAACCTTTTGGAATTACATCACTTACAAATACATTGGATGCATCGTTAGGACCATTGTTTTTTACAATCAATGTCCATTTAATTAAATCCAAATAATTTGCTTGAGTAACATTGGCAAATTTAATTATTGACATGTCCGCAATTGGATTGACAGAAATTTTCTCACTATCATCGTTATTTGATTCATTCCAGTCATATTGTGATGGAATAACACTTACAATGTTTTCAATATCATTTAACCTATTTATTAAACAACGAAGCATCAGATATTGGCTTTCACCTAAACTTAAATGATTTAATTGCCAAATGCCATCATAATAAGTGCCTGCACTACAGCTGTAACTTATTAACTCTAAGCCGTCAGGCAATATATCAACCACCAATACATCATCACTGTCATCAGGACCGTTATTTGTAACAGTTATTGTCCATTCAACAATATCCCCATAATCAGGATATGAATTGTCTACGGTCTTTGTGACAGACAAATCTGAAGATTTTGGAACTGAAACAGTATTGTTATCAACATTATTGGACAAATCAGGATCATATTCATTGCCTTTGATTGTCGCAACATTGGTTAAATCCCCAGTTTTTGTAACCTCACAAATCAATTCCAAAGTTTGGTTTTCACCAGGTTCAATGCAGCAAACCGCCCAGACACCATTGTCATAAAATCCTTTTGTTGCAGTGTAATTGACCATTTTTAAGCCTTCCGGCAAACTATCCTCAACATAAACCCCTGTAGCTTTATTTGGACCGTTATTGATGGCTATTACTGTCCATTTAACAAACTGGAGATAATCAACAGTTGATTGATTTACCAATTTTATAACTTTTAAATCTGAAGCATTGGCAACTTTGATTGTTTTGTTATATTCATTATTGGATTTATTCCAGTCAAACTCTTTACCTGTGACTGATACATTATTGACAAATTCACCAGTTGCATTAACTCTGGAAATTATGTTTAAATGTTTTGTTTCACCTTTACTTAAGGTTCCAACATTCCAAATACCAGAATTATGATTATATTTGCCATTTGAATCATCACTGCTCCATATTAATCCAACTGGAAGCAGGTCAGAAATGATAACTCCAGTAGCAGCATCAGGACCATTATTAGTCACAGTTATTGTCCATTTAACTAAATCCTGATAGTTTGGTGAAGATTCATTTACATGTTTTGTTACTGTTAAATCAGTTGCAGGTTTAACGAATATGGAAGCATTATCTCTATTATTGATAGGATTTTGATCAAACTCATTACCTTTGACGCTTGCAACATTAACGAAACTTCCAGTGACATTGACTCTAGTATAGATATCAACACTAACAGAACTGCCAACACCTAAACTGCCAATATCAATAACCCCTTTATTTAACGGTTTTGTGGAATTTAAATAAACAAAGCCCTTAGGCAAAGTATCATAAATTTTAACACCACTAGCAGCATTTGGACCATAATTAGTAACAGTCAAAGTCCATTTAACAACATCAGTATAATTAACAACACTTTCACTAACAACTTTAACAACAGCCAAATCACAGGCCGGACTAACATTAACAACCTCAGAATCATAATTATTAGACATATCCCAATCAAACTCATTGCCGGAAACGCTAACAACATTCTCAATAACGCCAGTAGCATTAACCCTACAAACAACAGACAAACTAGCAGTGCCACCATTACTTAAAGTTCCAACATTCCATACTCCGGAATTGTGATTATATTTCCCATTTGAATCATCATTAATCCAAATTAAAGTTTTTGGAAGTTTATCACTGACTTTTACTCCAGTAGCGGCATTCGGACCATTATTTGTAACAGTTATTGTCCATTTTATCAAATCGTTAATGTTTACTTCTGAAGCATTAACATCTTTAACAACACCTAAATCCGCTGCAGGTTTCACTAAAATGGAAGCATTGTCTCTGTTATTGATAGGATTTTGATCAAACTCATTACCTTTGACGCTTGCAACATTAACGAAACTTCCAGTGACATTGACTCTAGTATAGATATCAACACTAACAGAACTGCCAACACCTAAACTGCCAATATCAATAACCCCTTTATTTAACGGTTTTGTGGAATTTAAATAAACAAAGCCCTTAGGCAAAGTATCATAAATTTTAACACCACTAGCAGCATTTGGACCATAATTAGTAACAGTCAAAGTCCATTTAACAACATCAGTATAATTAACAACACTTTCACTAACAACTTTAACAACAGCCAAATCACAGGCCGGACTAACATTAACAACCTCAGAATCATAATTATTAGACATATCCCAATCAAACTCATTGCCGGAAACGCTAACAACATTCTCAATAACGCCAGTAGCATTAACCCTACAAACAACAGACAAACTAGCAGTACCTCTATTATTTAAAGTTCCAACATTCCAAATTCCAGTATTATTGTTATAGTTACCGCTTGATCTAACAAATATTAATGATTCTGGAAGAACTTCTTTAACTTTTACTTCAGTAGCTGTATTTGGACCATTATTTGTAACGGTAATTGTCCATTCAATTAAATCTCCCAAATCCGGCCTTGAATTATTCACTGATTTTTTAATACCCAAATCGGATGCAGGTTTTATGAAAATGGAAGCATTGTCCTTATTATTGTCAGGATTATAATCATGTTGATTTCCTTTGACGCTTGCAACATTAACAAAACTGCCAGTGATATTAGCTCTGCAGTAAATATCAACACTGACAGAACCGCCAACACCTAAACTACCAATGTCAACAACACCATTATTTAACGGTTTGGTAGAATTCAAATAAATAAATCCATTAGGCAAAGTATCATAAATTTTAACACCACTAGCAGCATTTGGACCATAATTAGTAACAGTCAAAGTCCATTTAACAACATCAGTATAATTAACAACACTTTCACTAACAACTTTAACAATAGCTAAATCACATGCAGGATTAACCTTTATTTTGTCACTATCTTGGTTATTTGATTTATTCCAATCGTATTGTTGTCCTGATACTGAAACTTCATTTTCAATAGTTCCGGTTGCATTAACTTTACATGTTATATGCAATGTAGCGCTCTTGCCGTTATTTAATGTACCGATGTTCCATACTCCAGTTTCATGATTATACTTCCCATTTGAATCATCACTATCCCAGATTAAAGATTTTGGAAGCAAATCGTTTGCAATTACTCTTGTTGCAACATCAGGACCGTTATTTGTAACAGTTATTGTCCATTTTACAAAATCGCCCATATTGACAGTAGTCACATTAACAGTTTTTACGACAGCAAGATCAGCTGCTGAATCAACATTTATCTTAGATTGGTCGTGGTTGTTTGTTATATTGTAATCATATTCATCAGCTGTAACATTTACATTGTTAACAATTTCCCCTGTTTTGTTAATCTGGGTCTTGATTGTGACAATATAAATTTCACCCACTTCCAAAAAGTCAATTGTTAAAGTACCGGTTTTCGGATTATAATCTCCATTTGTATTGTCTTCCAACCAGATTAATCCATCAGGTAAAATATCCCTTACAACAACATTTGTTGCGTTACTTGGACCGTTATTTGTAATATTCAATGTCCAGATAACAATGTCATCATAATTTATAACTTCAGGAGAAACGGATTTTCTGACTTTATCATCTACCTGTGCAGTTACTGTGAATGTTGTTGAGTTGGTAATTGATTTATAATATGTATCTTCAAAATGCATTGCAGTTACATAGTATTTTCCAACTTTTAGATTGTTTAAATTATCACTAACTTCACCAAACACATTAGAATTTAATGTTTTATTGTAAACAATGCTGCCGTCTTCATGTTTTACTGTTAATAATATCCCCATATTGTATTCACAGTCATCCTGATATAACTTATCTTGAGTATTTGCTCCTGAAACTGGAGTCTGGCCGTCAATATTTATGTAGGTGTTATCCGCAGCATTGTATATTGCATTGGATACGGCTAAATTTCCGTATTTTCCAATGTTGTTACCACCATGAATAATTGAGCCTATTGTTTCGGTTTCGCCGAAGTAAATATCTTTTGCATAAATAGGCAATGCATAAACCCATGCCTGATTTTGGTATAATGTGTTATTGGTTAATTTTAAATCAAATCCTGACTTATCATAATAGATTGCACTACCGTTTCTTGCAGTATTATAACTGAAATCATTATCTTTAACTATTGCATAAGTACTGTTGATGTATATTGCACCACCCAATCCGTCATTTAATTTACTGACGTCAGGAATTGCATCATTTGAAATAAATGAAGAACCTGCAATATTGGTGTTTGTTCCATTTATAAAAACCGCACCTCCATCAATATTTGCAATGTTATTGTTAAATGATGAATCATCAATATTTACTGATTTTGCATTTATACAAACAGCCCCACCATATGTTGAAGCATTGTTATTGTTGAATTTACAATCTTTAACATTAACATTCATACCGTTTAATTGTATGGCTCCACCAATTGGAGCAGCATTTCCATCAAAATCACATTGAACAATGTCTAAATCCATTGTTGAATATAAGTATCCTGTTGCTAATGCCCCACCATAATATCTAGCGTAATTATCCATAAATGTACAATTTTTAATCAATCCTGAAGCGTGGTAGGTTAATGCTCCACCCTGAGATGCGGAGTTATTGATAAAGATACAATTTTGATAAATTGTACCGTTACGTACACATCCTGCACCCCCATGTGCCCAACTGCTATCAGAATCTACATGATTATTTATAAATTTACATCCAGAGACTGTTACTCTTGCTTTATAATCATCCAATCCAACTTGAATTGCACCACCATATGGAACATAACCCCTAGGATCACCATAAGCACTGTTTGAATCAAATAAACAATTTTCAACAATAGAATTATCTCCATAGACCTCTAATGCACCTGAGCTAACCAGAGCATGATTAGATATGAACTGACAGTTTTTTACTTTCATATTAACTGCAGTCACATTGTCTCCCATCGTGGAAACTGCACCTCCTCTCAACGCAGCATTACCCTTAAAAATACAATTCGTAAACTCTATGTTTTTTGTCTCAATTCTAATAGCACCACCTAATCCTGACGTATTTCCATTAATAAATTTGATATTATTGAATGTGGATCCTGCCGCAGACGCATTGAGAAACATTATCTGAGACATTCCCTTACCGTTCAGTGTTGCAGTCGAATCTGCAGTAAAAAATATTTTTTTGTTCACCACGATTTTATCATACTTCTTTTCTGCATTATATGTGCCACTTAATTTTAATGTATCCCCACTATTGGCACTTTTAATTGCTTTTCTAATATCTGCAAAAGTATTTCCAGAAACAGGAGTTATTTTTGCTCCTAAAAGTTCATTGTTTTCATCAACACTTAACGAATAATCACTTTCAACATTCATAGTCAATATTTCATCATGAGAATTTTCTAGTTTATCTTCAATATTTAATTCACTCCCCATTCCAAAATCACTCTGATTTAAATCCAGAGCATAAATGTTATCCATACTTACCCCAACAGAAGTAACTACTAAAATAACAAACAACAGTGAAATTAGAAAGTGATTGCTAATAGCTGTTTTTTTACTATTTTTAAACATATTTAATCACCTAATTTCGAGGACAATTACATACCATTAATTAGGAAAACTATTAACCAGCAATTAAACTTTTTATTTTAGGTTAGTTTTTTGAAATAATAATTTTAACCCATTGAATTTAAAAATGATTGATAATTTAATGGAATAACTCTTATCGAGACATCCAACACAAAATATTTCACCAGAATATTTTGACAAAAATTAAACAATTATTTTCAATTCAACATATCGAATTAAATTTTCACAAAATCCTATTAAATTGAACTTAAAATAAAAGATAATCTTTCTAAATCCTCAAATTACTTATTAAAAAACAATGTATTTAAATTTATGCTTTAAACTGAATTTAAATTGATAAAATAAAAAAATATGATAGTATAAAAGAAATTTAATAAAAATAAATCAATAAAATATTTTAATTATAAAAATAATAACTAAATATTAATCAAAGTTAAGGTACAGAGATATGAAAAAGAAAATTGCAATACTACTATTAGCATTATTAATTGTCTCACCAATGGTTCAGGGAGTTACCGCATCCAAAACAGTGTTCATAACTTCCGATAACCTCATAGACCATGATACTGACGTTGATATGCTGAATTCAATTAAAAAGTACATAGAAGAAATTAGTGGAGGTGAACTTCAAGTAATTGTTGACAACCAGGCACCTTCACCAGGAGAAGGATATCGGGCAATTCAAGTAACAAGTGATGTAAGCATATGTTTAGCCGCATGTGATGCAGGGAATTTCTTACAATTAGCAACAGCTACAAAAGATACCAATAAACAAATTGTTTTAGTGAATACTGGAGATTATGATTTGGATAATCACACCAATTACCTTAGACGTGCTTGGGATGACAATTATTCCAATGAAACATTTATGGGAATGCATGATCCAGGAACATTCCTAAAAAATGATGGAATATACTACATCCAGCCATTAAAAGAATTCCCAGACAATGGAAGAAACGGTTATATCGACAGATACGATGACAAAATGAACGAACAAATAGCTAAGGAAATTGTTGACATAGTCAATGCACATGGAAATGATACAAAGATATTCAGTGACAATATGATTGTATCAAACAAGATAGCTCCAAGCACTCTCGCAAATGCAAGTAAAGCACTGATTGCCAGTAACGATACTCAAATGAATGGCACTTATGGAAATTACTCAGCGGCACAGTTGCTTTATCAAGCAAGTTCCTATTTGAATGGAAATGGATTGGATATTCCAAAGGCAATGGCCGGACCTGAAAATCCTATGGGCATTTCATTTTTAGTAAAAGACAAATATTCAATTTATGATTATATAAATATGGCAGGAATAGTTAGAAATTATATGGATGCAAATGGACGTGCCCCAGACTCAATTGAGTACGAGGGAGCACATATAGGTTATTATGATCTGCTTTATAATTTTGCTAAAATAACCCAAAACCATACTGATGCAAAACATATGGGCTTTAATAAAGAATATAGTTTCGATAAAGTCAATGATTCATTCTTACTCAAAGCATTCCCATTCATATTGATTTTATTCGTATTATTCATTGCATATTTAGGATATAGAAGATTTAGAAAATATTAAAAATAAAAAGTAATATAAATTTAACAGTAGCAAAAAGAATTACAAAATAGAAGTGAAATTTATGAAAAGATATATTTCAGAATTAATCGGAACAATGGTACTTGTTCTTTTCGGATGTGGAAGTGCAGCTATAGCCGGTTCCGTATTAGGTAACCTCGGAATTGCATTAGCATTCGGTTTATCTATCGTGGCTATGGCTTATGTGATTGGAGACATCTCCGGATGTCACGTCAATCCTGCTGTTTCAATAGGCATGTGGATTGATGGAAGAATGGAAACAAAAGATTTAATCATGTACATCGTTTTCCAATGTATCGGAGCAATCATAGGTATTGCAATCCTTGCTGTTATAATTAACTCCGCTCCAAGCCTTGGAGGATATATGGCTACTGGATTAGGTCAAAATGGATTCGGATCTGCATCAAGTGTCGGACTTAATGTAGTCGGAGCCATAATTGTCGAAATAATATTAACCTTTGTATTTGTATTTACTGTACTTGGAGTCACTAAAAAAGCAGAAAACGGAGCGGTTGCAGGTATTGTAATAGGTTTAACTCTTGCATTCGTACATATACTAGGTATTCCATTAACAGGTACTTCAGTTAACCCTGCAAGAAGTTTAGCTCCAGCACTGTTCCTTGGAGGACAAGCATTACAACAAGTTTGGGTATTTATTTTAGCTCCAATTATTGGTGCAATAATTGCCGGTTTGTTACACAAAGGATTAATATCAGAGGATGCTTAAATCCTCTCATTTTTCTTTTTTTTAAATTTTTATACTTCCGATATAAGTATAACCTTTTAAGTCATCAAAACTATTTTTAACTTCAAATTCAAAAGTGTTTTCATTTGAAACATACAAATGAGACAAGGCAATTCCAACATCAATAGGATTCCATTTTTTAAGAATTTGCCTTTTTAAAATATTCTGTTTAACCTGATATACATCAAAACCATCTGAAGTGTGTTTAAAATACCATGGCTGGGAATTAATAGCTGAAGGAGCAAGCTGTGCGGGAATTAACTTTTCATCCTCAAAATCACTGATTTCTGATAGGGATTTCCTTTTAAAGTTTGATACATCGCGAGTCATTTCATCTGATTTACCAAAGGCTATCAAAATTACAAATTCAGGGTCTTTTTCTTTTATTGAAGCCATTCCAACCCAACAGCTGCCAATGCCTATGCTTTGTAAAAACAGACACCCCTGCTGAAATACAAATCCTATATTGACTAAACCCAAATCCTTCTTCTCAGAGTATAGCGCCAAATAATAGGGAGCACTCCAAGGTGTTTTTAGGCTTACTTCATCTCTTTTAAAGATTTCATAATGATAATGAATATCCTCTGTTAAAGGATTCACATTTGAAATGAATTCATGAATACCACTCAAATCGATTTCATCATCCAAATACTTTCTACAAGATTTTCTAACATATATCTGATTACTCAAATCCATTGATAAAGCACCCCAACACAATTAAAATAATATTTTAAAATTTCTAATTAATTAAGATTTAAATAACATATAATTTATAAATTACTATAAGGTGAATATATGAAAATTGTTGTTGCAATTGGTGGATCAATATTGCTTAAAGAATATGATTGTAAAAAATTCCAAGAGTACAGTGCTATCTTGAAAGATTTAGCCGAAGAACATGAATTATTCATTGTCGTTGGCGGTGGAAAACCTGCAAGAGAATACATTAGTGTAGTTCGTGACTTAGGAGCTGGAGAAGCACAATGTGATGATATTGGAATTGAAGTAACTAGAATTAACGCTAAATTAATGTTAGCAGCGCTTGGAGATGCAGCATACCAAAGAGTTCCTCATAACTTCCAGGAAGCATTGGAATTTTCAGCAACTGGCAAGATAATAGTTATGGGTGGAACTGAACCTGCACACAGTACAGATGCAGTTTCTGCAATATTGGCAGAATACATCAATGCTGACAAACTGATTAATTTAACTTCCGTTGATGGAATGTATACAAAAGATCCTAATAAATTTGACGACGCTGAACTTGTTCCTGAAATTACAGCAACAGATTTGCTTGAATTTTTAAATGGAAAAGACGTTAAAGCCGGAACCTATGAGTTCTTTGACACAACCGCTGTTCAAATGATTAAAAGGTCAAATCTTGAAACCGTTATAACAAACGGATTTGAACCGGAAAATCTCATTAAGGCAGTCAACGGAGAAACCATCGGAACAAGAATTATCAATGAATAGGTGATTAGGTGGATAATCTTATCGACATCGGTTTGAATTTAATGCATTCCTCATTTAAAAAGGATAGAGTTGAAATAATTGAGGAAGCAAAAAAAGTAGGTGTGAACCAGTTCATCATCACAGGAACCAACGTGAATTCAAGCCAGCTTGCAGCACAATATGCTTCCAAATATCCTGAAACATTATATTCAACATCAGGAGTTCATCCTCATGATGCAAAAACCTGTAATGGACACAGCATGTTTGAATTGGAAAAAATAGCTAAAGAAGATTGTGTTGTAGCTATTGGCGAGTGTGGCCTTGACTATAACAGAAATTTTTCACCACAGGACCTTCAGAGGAAATGGTTTGAAGCACAGGTACAGCTTGCCGATAGATTAGATATGCCTTTATTTTTACATGAAAGAGAAGCACATGAAGATTTGTATAACATTTTAAAGAAATATGATGGAATAAGTGAAAAATCAGTAGTCCACTGTTTTACAGGAACAAAATCAGAAGCTCAAAACTACATTGATTTAGGCTGTTACATTGGAGTAACCGGATGGATTTGTGACATGAAAAGAGGAAGAGATTTGCAGGAAGCAGTGAGTGTAATTCCTCCGGAAAAATTAATGATTGAAACCGATGCACCATTCCTCATACCAAAAAACTTCGATGTCAAACCTAAAAAAAATAGGAATGAACCAAAATATTTACCTCATATACTTAATACCATTGCACTTTGCATGGGCATTGATGCAGAAGAATTAGCAGTTCAAGTTAATAAAAATACTAAAGAATTTTTTAAAATATAAGGAGATGATAAAATGGCAGTAGACCCTCATAAACATTGTCCAATTTGTGGAACCCCAATACCATTAAATGAACTTGTATGCTCACCAGACTGTCAAAAAGTTTGGGACGCACGATTAAAACAAAGGAAACGATCACAAATAATTCTGTATATTGTTATTGCAATCTTTTTAATAATCTGGGCATGCATGACTTTTATTAAATAGGGATATAAATGATTTTAACTTCAGCAAATACTCTGGAATCCAAAGAAATAATTGATTATAAAGGCCTTGTAACCGGAGAATTTTTAATAGGTTCAAACATTTATAAAGATTTATTTTCCGGAATTCGTGATGTAGTGGCTGGAAGAACATCTATTTATGAAGCAGAACTCGAAAAAGCCAGAGAAAACGCCCTTAAGACCATGGAAGAAAAAGCGGAAAGTTTAGGTGCTAACGCAATAATCGGGCTCAAGATTTCATATGATAATCTTGGAGGCACCATGGGAAATACTATTCTGGTTACTGCTTATGGTACTGCAGTAAAATACGAATAAAATGAATTTTAGAGAACGAAAAATAAGATTAGCATATCTTAAAGAAGCAATAGCCTGCATTGCATTCGGTACGGCTGTTGGTCTTGGAGTATATGCTGCTTTTTTATATTTTGAAATAGCTATTTTTGGATGGAATTTAGGTTTAGTATTTGCACCTCTTGCCGCAGGATATGCAGAAACATATCTCGCCAATAAGCTTATTGGAGACAGTATAGGTGCAATCAGTGCATTTATTCTTTTCATTGATACTGTTATTTACGGGTTTATTTTGAAAAATCCTACATTAGGTTTCAATGTAATAACAATCGGTTCAATAGGAGTAATATTGCAAGCCGCATTTCCAACTTTAATAAACTATATTATTATAGTTGTAGGAATAGGTGTCATTTCATACATGTTAGGAATTTTCAAAAGGACAACCACATTCTTTTCAAATAAAATTAATAATATTCTCTACAAACATGGGCTTAAAGAACCCGAAGTTGTTGAAACTGAAGAGATTCTTCCATTCAATGAACAGAAAAGTAATGAACAAATCAACAGTTTAGATTTTTACTTTATAACAAGCACAGATATTTTAGACCGCCACCATAAAAATCTGGGACAATACCATGCAACAGTGATTGTTGAAAAGGAAGAAAAAAGGGTCAACAGCGACCCCGAAAATGTTATGCTCACAACATCAAACAAACTTAAACAAGGAAAAGATGAATGCTTAATTAAATTAGCCAATATCATACAAAAAGCTGGGGGAAATTGTGTTGTAGATTTGGAAATCCAATACGGACTGGTCGGGCTTGGTGGAGACAACTATCAGATTACTGCAATGGGCATGGGCATTTATTTAGACTAAAACTAACTATTTTAATTTTTTTTGAATCAATTTAAAATTATAAATTGAAAATTTTGAATGATTGAATATATTTTAAAGCTAAAAATAAGTATTACCAATTATTTTTAATATTAAAGTTGTAATAACATTTATATAAATAAATAAATAAATATTTATCCACTCATTATGAAATATTATAGTCATTTGTAATTTTTTTAATAAAAATTGTCATAGTGAGAACCAAGAAGGTGTAAATATTTCGATTAAAAAAACAGCATTATTAATTTCTGTTGTGTTAATCTTATTCTTTTTAATAGGGAGCATTAGTGCAACCGAAATAAGTAATGCTACAAATACAGAAAGTTCTAATTTAATGGTAGAAAATGAGGACGTAGCTTTAACTGATTTAAATGATTCTAAATTGGAATTAAGCTCCGAATCACTAGAATATGGTTCAAACACATCTGATAATGAAATGCTCATGAGCAGTCCACAGAATATACAAACTGCTGATGAAAATTCAACATCAGATTCATCTAACACAACAACCATAACAACAAAAATCGATGTGAACAATCCTCGTTATTCCCAGTCAGGCACTGTAATAAAAGTTACTTTAAAAGATAGTGATGGTAATCTGCTTGGAAATAAAACTGTTAGCTTAAAAATTAACAGTAAAACCTACACAGACACCACAAATAATAATGGTGTGGCATATTTTACCGTCAGTGCTCTTAAAAAAGCATCATCATATTCAGTGAAAATAAATTTTGCTGGAGATTCAGAATATGAAAAAAGTTCTTTAACAAAAACAATTAAAGTAGTATCCTCAATTTCCGCAACCAATCAAGTTAAAGGATATGGTGAAAATAAAAGATTTACAGCCAAATTTTTAAAAGACAATTACATTTTAAAAAATACCAATGTAAAATTTACAGTTAACGGTAAAACATACACCGTAAAAACTGATTCAAAGGGTGTTGCAAAATTAACTGCAAGTCTTAAGCCTGGAAAATATAATATAAAAATTTATAATAGTTATTCCAAAGAAACAGTAACAAAAACTTTTACTGTTAACAAAGGACCTACCACCATTACTGGATCAAATGCATACATACTTCCTAAAACCAAATACTCTTATTCCGTTGTATTGAAAAACAGTAGAGGCACATTGCTTAAAAACGGTAAAATCCACTTTACTTATAACGGTAAAGAAGTGATTAAAACTACCAATGCAAACGGAAAAGCAACCTTGACTATTCCTGCTCTTTCAAAAGGTACATACACAATTAAGTATCAATTTAAAAGAAGCAGCAATTATAAGTCAACTAGTGGTTCTAAAAAGTTATATGTAAAAGATTCAACAACAAAACTTAAGGCAACTACCTTAAAAATGCAATACAATGATGGATCAGTATTTTCCGTTAAATTAACTGATTCTGCTGGAAAAGCAATGGCCAATAAAACTATAAAAATTACTTTAAACGGAAAAACCACGTCAAAAACTACTGACAGTACGGGTGTGGCCAAATTAAGTATAGGCAACTTAAAACCAGCAACATATACAGTTAAATCAACTTACTCAAAAGCAGGTTTAAAAGATTACAATATCTTAACAAGCAGTGTTGTAATATCAAAACAGACTGCCAGTATAACCGCAAGCGATTTAGTTATGGAATATAAAGATGGGTCCGTTTATCAAATAACTCTTAAAAATAAAACCGGATCAGTCCTCCCAAATACCACAATCCAATTTACCTTAAATGGAAAAACCATCAATGTAAATACTGATGGAAATGGTGTGGCAAAATTAGCTATCTCTGAAGATGTAGGATACTATGTAATAAAATCAGCCGTAAGCTCCACATATTATACTTCTTCTGAAGTATCAAAACATGTGTTAGTTAACGGTACTAAATTTACTGCAAGCGATTTAATTTCCCCTCCTAATACCAATAATAATTTCACAGTGAAATTATTAGACGGACAGGGAAAAGAGGTTTCCGGAAAAACTGTTAAATTTACATTGAACAGTAAAGAACAATCTGTAAAAACAGACTCAAATGGTATAGCAAGACTTTCCCTTTCAGGACTGGCACAAGGAACTTACACCGTTTCATATACTGATGGATTTGCTTCAGGTACATCAAAAATAACAATAGTTGAAAAAGTTACATTAAAACAAATCATTGCAGCATCACAAAATGTTAAAAAATACATTGAAGGCAATGAAGCTTTACCTAAGACCGTTACAATAGGTAGTGTGACTTATTCACTTGCGGAATATATGTATCTAGCATCTCAGGCCATTATTAATTTAGATAAAAATAGTAAAGCTGACATCAGTGTAAAAGCAGTGAATGCCCCTGCAAGTCCAAAAGAAGCATCTACTTTAGGAAATCTTTATGATTACGTTTCAGTTGCGAAAAGTGTTGTGAATACTGTTAATTCAAAAGGCACTATGCCAGATTCCGTAAGTTCAAAAGTTGGAACTATTGGTTACAATGGATTAGTTTATGCTACTGCTCGTGTTGTAGCGTTCTATGATGATTATTCCATAATGCCTAACTACGTATCCATTAAAACATACAGTAGTACTTCAAGTTCAAGTTCATTGAACTCAAAAAATACTATAACAAACTTAAAAGCATATTTGGCTGCTTCCACCAATTGTCAAGTAGGAAACAGTAAAATCAAATCACTTGTTAATTCACTTACTTCAGGATTAACAACCGATCTTGCTAAAGCAAGAGCAATATACAATTATGTACGTGATTCAATATCCTACAGTTTCTATTATAACACTAAATATGGTGCTGTCGGCACTCTTAATGCTAAAACCGGAAATTGTGTTGACCAGGCTCATTTATTAATAGCTATGTATAGAACTGCAGGCCTTGCTGCAAGATATGCTCATGGAACATGTTACTTCACATTAAGTGGAAGTACATACGGACACGTTTGGACTCAAGTCTTAATTGGCGATACTTGGATTGTAGGAGATCCAACAAGTGCAAGAAATTCATTTGGAAATGTTGTTAATTGGAACAACTATAATTATAACCTTAAAGGTTATTATTCTAGCATTGCATTCTAATTAACTTCCTTTTTTCTTTTTTTAAAATAGCTCTTTTTTAATTATCTATCAAAACTTTTTCTAAGTCAATAGGTTTCACTGCAAAAAAATTATTAAACAAAATTAAAATATATAATTTCAGTGATACTATGGACGACCTTTTAAAAGATACCGTGGATATTGTTGTAAACAGATTAGGATCAAAGCTAGACAATATTACTGTTGAAAGAGCAGTATTCGGATTATTCTTCTCAGGCGTTAAATTATCCACAGGACATGGAGGATTATGCTTTACCCCTGTTAAGGAAATGCCTGAAGCAGTATGCTGTCCAAGTTCGGCTATGGTAATGCCTCTTTCTGGAAAACTATCAAATGTACCTGTAAAACAATATCTGGACAATATTTTCTGTGATAATGTTTTAAGAAGAACATTGGGTATTGCAACACTCAATGCATTAAGCACAATCATATGGGAAAGCGAGGATTCAACATATATACCAATCATTGGCAGAGACGCTTTTGATGAAATAGATGTGACAAAATACAACAAGACCGTTGTTGTCGGTGCATTGATTCCAATGCTTAAAAAATTAATAGCCAATGATTGTGACTTTACAATTTTAGAACAGGATTCACGTACATTGAAAGACCATGAACTTAAGTTTTATGCACCTGCAGAAGATGCATACAAATATGTTCCAGATGCAGATTTGCTGGTAATTACAGGCGTTACTGTTTTGAATGGCACTTTATCAGAACTTCTTGAAATGGCGAAACCTGAAGCCGAAATATTGGTTACAGGACCTACGGCAAGCATGATTCCAGATGTGTTTTTTGAAAAAGGTGTGACAATGACCGGAGGGATTATTGTAACAAATGCTGATGAATTGCTGGATATCATATCTGAAGCAGGATCAGGTTATCATTTCTTCGGACAATCAGCAGAACGTGCAATAATTAAAAAATGAGGTGAAAAAATGGAAAATGAAGGAAACATCATAATTCCAATTATCGGTTATATATTAACATTGATACATCCATTGATTGGCATAGTATATGGAGCAGCATTGTTCTATCTGAAAAAAGAAGTTCCATTATACCGCAAACATGGACGACTGATTATATACTTTTCAATTTTAGTATTTGTAGTAACATTAATAGTTAGACAATTTTTATAATTACTACAAATCCTTTTTTATCTAAATGATGCAAGAATACCACAACTTCTGTAAAGTTGTGGATGAATTGCAAGTTGGGTATACTATTATTTTTTTTAACTTTTAAATAGTTATTTTCTTATAATAATTATTATGAGCAGTAATTTGAATAGGAATCAGCATTCAGTATACATATTAACTTATCATTTAGTATTGGTGATTAAATATCGTAGAAATGTAATTAATGAAGATATATTCGATTCATTAATGGTTATTTTTGATAATATTGGTTTTAAATATGGTATTCAAGTTAAAGAAGCGAATTGGGAGGTTGATCATATTCATATTTTATTTGAAGCTAAACCAAGTACTAATTTGGTTAAATTCATTAATTCTTATAAAAGTGCAAGTAGC